>NZ_WTKX01000003.1:274056-280376 GCF_011378755.1 Pseudoalteromonas sp. Z1A2
TTCTAAGAATTTCATAGACATTCCAAGCTATTTCCACTACTCTTCCTTATATAACTAAAGCATTAGTTTAATTCTTTAATGCGCTGTACTTAGTTTATTAATCAAGGACTTGATTCCTTCCCTTTTGATTATTAAAAGACTGAAAACATGGCTGGATTTAAAAAACTTATTTTTATACAAATTATCTCTTGGTTATTGTGTGTTGCAGCAGGAAGCTACTTCATATCTATAAGCTTTGATACTGCGGTAAGTGATGCACAAAAAAATGCACAAAAAACTGTTACTAAGTATATTAATGACCTTTCTTTAGACGATATTTCTGCTCAAAATTTAAAACAATCAATTGCAGATGGTAATACGTTTTCAAGCTTTACTCTAAGAGATTACCAAGGTGCTGAAGTATTTAGCATTAACCCCCCTACTCAATTACCAATGTTTGCTGATTTTGTACTCTCTAACTTTAACTCTGTACGCCCACAGTTTGCTGTAAACGATGCCGCAGATATAAAAGTTGAATTTGTACTTAACATTGAGCATTTAGCGTCGCAGCTACAAACGTCCCTTTTTATTGTTATTTTGATTTCTGCCATTTTAGTTATTATTCCAATAATTCTAATGAAATCTATTTTTTATCATTTAAATAAAAATATAAGTACAACAGTTGCTGACATTATCGATATTTATATCAATCAAAACCAAGTTGATAATGATTTAGAAACAGCACTAGATGGCACTCGATTGAAAAAAATGGGAAAAGATTTAGTACCTAGTTTTAATCGATTATCGCATTTTTTAAAAAACAAAAACGAAGATATACAAAGCGCTGCTATGACTATCAAGCATGAAGCGTACAAAGATGTAATTACCTCGCTTGGTAATCGTAATATGTTTGTTGAGTACTACGAAAAAAATATTGAAAACACTGAGCAAAGTACATTTGGCTCTTTAGCTATGGTTCGTTGTAGTGAGCTTCAAGCTATAAACCAAAGCCGTGGTTATCAAAAAGGCGACGAGTACGTTAAAGGTGTTGCCGATATTATCAAACACATAAGCGGCACTTACACAGGTAGCCAAGTGTTTAGATTAAACAGCTCTGATTTTGCGGTAGTACTCCCCCACATTCCTTTAAAAGAAGCTGAGCGCTTTGGTGAAAACCTGCAATCGCGCTTCACACAGTACCAACAAAACCAAGAGCTAAGCTCAGTTGCTAATACAGGTATTGTAGGTTACGAAAAAGGTAAGCCGTTAGGCGAACTACTTTCTGTTGTTGATAACGCGATGAGTATGGCGCAATCAAAACAAGTAAACGCATGGCACGTACAACGTGAAACCGATTTAGTTAATAACGTAAGTGCGGGGTTTGGTAATCAAAACTGGCGCAAGGTTATTAAGGAAGTTATTGAATCTAAGCGTGTTCATTTAGTGATGCAAAACATTATGCCGCTTGGTAAAAGCATAAAAGCCTACGCTGAAGTACAAGTTCGATTTAAAACAGAAGACAATCAAGTACTGCCTACCGCTTCTTTTTTAGCAATGGCCGAAAAACTTGATATGGCAATAGAAATTGATCGCTTAATCATCGACTCTTCTCTTGAAAAGGTTAAAAGCCGTAATTTATCTGAAAAGTTTTTTGGTTTAAACGTAACAGCCTCAAGTGCACACAACGATCAGTTTGTAATTTGGCTAGAGCGCCGATTATTGAAAGATACGCATATTGCATCTAAACTAGTATTTGAGGTTAGCGAGTTTGGTTTACAGCAAAACATCAAAGCTAGTAAGCGCTTTATCGACATGGTTCACCGTGTTGGCGCACGCGTAACTGTTGAACGTTTTGGTGTTGGCTTAACTTCATTTAAGTTTTTCCGCGATTTAAAACCTGATTTTATTAAAATGGATGCAAGTTATACTCGCGGCCTAGAAGATGATAAAAATAATCAGTACTTTATGCGCTTAATGGTCGATTTAGCCCACCGCATTGGTGTTAGCGTATTTGCTGAAGGCGTTGAGAGCCAAGAAGAGAAACACATTATAGAAACGTTGTGTTTAGATGGCGTTCAGGGTTATTACATAGAAAAACCTAAAGACATATAGTCTATTGGAGGCATCATGAAAAGAGTAGTTACCTTTATTATACTTTTTATTATGCCTTTGAGTTTGTACGCAAGCGCCCCGCAAAAAGAATTAGTTTTTAGCACTCACAACTATCCCCCATTTTCATTTGTTGATGAAAGCAATAATGCCACTGGCCCCTTTGTTGATATACTTACCTTAGCGTGTAAACGCCTCAATTATAAATGTGAGTTTATTAGCGTACCAAATCGTCGCTCTAAGCTGATGTTAAAAAACCTGCAAGCTCAAGGAAACTTTCCTATGGGCTGGAATATTGACCGCAACGAATGGCTTTACTTTTCGATTCCGCTTATGAAAATGCAATATGGTTTTTTTCAACCTGAAGGTGCTAAAAAAACCATTAAAAGCCTCAATGATCTACAAAAAATGCAAATTGCTGTTTTTGGCCCTTCAAATGCATCTTTTCAACTAATCAAAATACAGCAACAAATGATTAAAGACGGATTGAGAGAATTTGATATTGTTTTACTCACTGATGCCAATGGTACGGGTGTAAAAATGATAGAAAACAACCGTATAGATGGATATTTTGCCAATACTTTACAAGCGCGCGCTAGGCTAAAACAATTTAACTTACATCATGTTAATTTGGCTTTTTTACAAAGCGAATCTCCCTATTTTATTGGGTTTAATAAAATTCAATTATCTCCTGAACAAATCGCCCTATTTAATAAAGCACTATTAGATTTATACCAAGAACACGATCAATTTAAAGATATTTTAAAGCCGTATAATATTGATCCTATTCTAATTACACCTGAAATCTTAAGTCGCTTTAATATCATTACTGATTGAGTCGTTTATTTGCTTCTCATGTGTTGTTAATCGATAAAGAAAAAAGGATAATACCCACGTTTATTATAGCGTGAGGCACACATGACAGAATATGTCTTGTTATTGATTGGAACCGTTCTGGTTAATAACTTTGTATTAGTACAATTTTTAGGCTTATGTCCGTTTATGGGCGTATCAGGTAAGCTTGATACGGCGATTGGTATGTCTTTGGCAACCACGTTTGTGCTTACCCTTGCCTCTGTAACTAGCTATTTAGTTAATCAATATATTTTAATCCCTCTGGATATCGCCTTTTTACGCACCATGAGCTTTATTTTAGTGATTGCCGTTGTAGTGCAATTTACCGAAATGGTTGTGCGTAAAACCAGCCCTACCCTATATCGTTTATTAGGCATATTTTTACCGCTGATCACCACTAACTGTGCGGTATTAGGTGTGGCTTTATTAAATATCAAAGAAGATCATTCGTTTTTACAATCTGCGGTATATGGTTTTGGTGCTGCGGTTGGTTTTTCTTTAGTGCTTGTATTGTTTGCAGCACTACGAGAGCGTTTAGCAGCTGCTGACGTTCCTACGCCTTTTAAAGGCGCCTCTATTGCAATGATCACTGCAGGCTTAATGTCGATGGCGTTTATGGGTTTTACTGGATTAGTGAAGTTTTAATATGACCTTGTTTTATGCCTTGATAGCGATTGGTTCGCTAGCACTCATTTTTGGACTTATTTTAGGGTTTGCAGCAATTCGCTTTCGCGTTGAAGGTAACCCTATTGTTGAGCAAATTGATACTATTTTGCCGCAAACTCAATGCGGACAATGTGGCTACCCGGGCTGCCGCCCTTACGCCGAAGCCATAGCTAATGGCGATGAAATAAATAAATGCCCACCAGGCGGCGAATCAACCATGAAAAAGCTTGCCGGCTTAATGGGGGTTGATGAAAAACCACTTGCCGGTGGCGAGCAAGCAGAACCTATAAAAACAGTGGCTTATATTCGCGAAGATGAATGTATTGGCTGTACCAAATGTATTCAAGCCTGCCCAGTTGACGCTATTTTAGGCGCAACTCGTCAAATGCATACCGTGTTAATTGATGAATGTACTGGCTGTGATTTATGTGTTGAGCCTTGCCCTGTAGATTGCATTGATATGCTACCTGTAGCCGAAACTAAACAAAACTGGAAATGGCAGCTAGACGCTATTCCTGTTACACAAATAGATTAGAGGTTTGAGTGGACAAGTTACTTGAACAAATAAAAAAAGGCACCGTGTGGGCATTTCCTGGCGGCATACACCCACCACAACAAAAATCACTCTCTAATAGTGCGAGTATCACTCGCCTACCTTTGCCCGATAAACTCATTGTTGCGCTTAAGCAACACATAGGCGCAAACGGTAAGTTACTTGTAGAAAAAGGCCAACACGTCTTAAAAGGCCAACCACTAACAGAGCCTGCTGCTAACTGGTCGGTACCTGTGCATGCGCCAAGCTCTGGTGTGGTTACTGATATTGCACCTATGCCATCAGCACATCCATCGGCCCTGCCTGAACTAAGTGTTATTATTGAACCAGACGGCAAAGACGAATGGGTAGCTCTAAATAAAAATAAAAATCCTGCTGAGCTTAGCCATGATGAGCTTATAAATATTATTCACCAAGCCGGTATTAGCGGTATGGGTGGTGCTGGTTTTCCTACTTATGTAAAAGCAGATACCAAGCAACCTATCGAATTTTTGATTGTAAATGCTGTTGAGTGCGAACCTTATATTACTGCCGATGACGTTTTAATGCGCGAACACGCTAAAGAAGTTATCCAAGGCATTGAAATAATGCAGCAACTTTTAAACCCAACACTGTGCATTGTGGGTATAGAAGATAACAAGCCTGAAGCTATTGCAGCAATGAAGCAAGCAGCTGAGCATAACTCAAAAATTATTATTCAAACGGTGCCAACTATTTATCCATCTGGCGGTGAAAAGCAATTAATTAAATTACTTACTAACCGTGAAGTTCCTAGCATTGGTATTCCTGCCGATATTGGTATTTTAGTGCACAACACGGGTACTTTGTTTGCCGTACAGCAGGCCGTTTATGAAGGCAAACCGCTAATTGAGCGTATAGTTACAGTAACAGGTAACACTATTCATAAACCTGGAAATGTATGGGCACTACTTGGTACTGAAATAAAGCATTTACTTGATTGCCAAGGTTTCTCGCCTGTACCTCAGCAAAGTGTTGTGATGGGCGGCCCAATGATGGGCTTTACGCTACCCACAGTACGTATTGGCATAGTTAAAACCACTAACTGTATTTTAGCGCCTGATCATAAAGAGCTAGCGGAACCCGGCCCTGAAAAAGCCTGTATACGTTGTAGCGCCTGTGCCGATGCCTGCCCTGCTTCTTTATTGCCACAACAATTGCAGTGGTTTGCTAAATCAAAAGAGTACGACAAACTACAAGAGCACAATTTATTTGATTGTATTGAATGTGGTGCTTGTGCATACGTGTGCCCAAGCGAAATCCCTCTTGTACAGTACTACCGTATAGCCAAAGTTGAAATTAAAGAACAACAAGCTGACAAAATTAAAGCCGACAGAGCAAAAGAGCGTTTTGATGCCCGAAAAGAACGTTTAGAGCGTGAGCAAGAAGAACGCCAAAACCGCCATAAACGCAAACCTGCTGCTAAGTCTGCTGACGAAAAGCAAAAAGTAGCTGAGGCACTAGCCCGTGTTAAAAATAAATCAGATAACGGCGATGAAAAATCAGCTGTTGCTGCCGCTATTGCACGCGCTAAAGCTAAAAAGCAAGAAGGCGAAGAACTAGAGCCAGACAACAGCGAAGTAGCAAAAGAGCGCGCACTACGTAAAGAACAAGCGCGTAAATATAAAGAGCAAAAATCGCAAACAGATGAATCGGCCGAGACTGCACCCGTTGATGATAAAAAATCAGCGGTAGCTGCAGCCATTGCTCGCGCTAAAGCTAAAAAAGCAGCACAAGTATTAGATAACGCTGAGCAAACAGTGAGTGAAGAGCCACAAACTGATGCCCCCGTTGATGACAAAAAATCAGCGGTAGCTGCAGCCATTTCTCGCGCTAAAGCTAAAAAAGCAGCACAAGCATTAGATAACGCTGAACAAACAACAAGTGAAGAGCCACAAACTGATGCCCCTGTTGATGACAAAAAGGCAGCAGTAGCGGCGGCCATAGCTCGTGCTAAAGCTAAAAAAGCAGCTAAAGCATTAGAAAACGCTGAGCAAACCGTGAGTGAAGAGCCACAAAGTGATGCCCCTGTTGATGATAAAAAAGCAGCGGTAGCGGCGGCCATAGCTCGTGCTAAAGCTAAAAAAGCAGCTAAAGCATTAGAAGAAGCCGAGCAAGCCACAAGTGAAGAGCCACAAAG
>NZ_WTKX01000003.1:280386-292963 GCF_011378755.1 Pseudoalteromonas sp. Z1A2
GTAGCACAAATGCCAAACATACGCTGCCCGAAGGGTTCTGCCTAGGGGCAATTTACTCTTTGTTGCTCGGTTTTTACTTAGCCCACTAGGTCACAAACCTCGCGCCGCGATTAAATAGCCCCTAGATTGAACAAATTTTAATCCTGAAAGGTCAACAGGCCCTAGTTAGCGATTAAAAAAAGCGCTTATTACCTTCTTGCTCTTTATAACCGCGCAACCAAAACATAACCTCGAAAAAAAACCCCGCTAACATCAAAATAATAGCGCCTGATTCGTTACCCATTGCGTAACAGGTAAAAGAGGCTATAAAAACCAAACAAGCTAAGGACCAGTTAATTATGTTCTGCATATTTCTACCTCTGTGTGTTTTTGTGTTTGTCTGTGCAATTTAACTGTAGACCTAAAATTAAATAGGTACAATCATCTTATAAAAAAACTTGCCATTAATTACCTTGAGCTCGTAACCCCATGTTGATAATCTAAGTACTTTAAAATTAAGGGCCAATAAATAATGCAAACGTTTAAAGATCAGCACCCTATCCATACTGACATCACCGTAGCGTGGGCTGATATGGATGCACTACAACACGTAAATAATGTAGTGTATTTACGTTACTTTGAAATAGCCCGAATCGACTTCTTAAATAAAATAAATCTGTTCGATACAATAAGCCCTAATGGCGTGGGCCCGGTAATAAGCGAAAATAACATTCGTTATAAACGCCCAGTTACATTCCCAGATACGCTTACAGTCGGTGTTACTATTTCTGATATAAAAACAGACCGATTTGTTATGAATTACACCGTATTTAGTCACGCACAAAACGCTATAACAACAACAGGCACTTCAAAAGTGGTTATGTTTGATTTTGAAACAGGCCAAAAAGCCCTCATTGCAGAGCCTCTTTTATCGGCGTTAGTTAGCTACTCTCAAGACGAGCAATAAGGAATTCTCATGCAATACAGCCCACTTGGCAGCAGTGGTATTAAAGTTTCAAGAGTATGTTTAGGCAGTATGACTTGGGGTAAACAAAATACTCAAAGCGATGCTGATGAACAAATAGCCTACGCGCTAGAGCAAGGCGTAAACTTTATTGATACAGCCGAAATGTATGCAGTACCGCCCTCTCCAGAGACATATGGAAAAACTGAGGAAATTATTGGCGATTGGCTATCGCGTAATCAGCAAAAGCGCAGCGATGTGGTACTTGCTACAAAAATTGCAGGCAATGGATTATCGTGGGTACGTGATGGTGGCAATATTACGCGCCAAACGGTAATAGAAGCCGTAGACGATTCACTTAAGCGCCTTAAAACCGACTACATTGATTTATATCAGCTGCATTGGCCAAACCGCTCTACCCCGCACTTTGGCAGACAATGGCCCGGCACTCTTAAATTTACCGACGTAAATACACAAGAGCAGCAAGCTAGTATGCTTGATATTCTAGAGGGCCTTAATGAATGTGTTAAAGCAGGTAAAATTAAGCACTGCGGTTTATCTGACGATACGCCATGGGGTATAAGCCAGTTTTTAAGTTTGGCCAAAGAGCATAACTTACCGCGTATGGTATCTATTCAAAATGAGTTTAGTTTAGCGCACGCTAAAGACTGGCCGTATTTAATAGAACAATGTGTACACGAAGATATTGCCTACTTACCGTGGTCGCCCTTAGCAGCCGGTTTATTAACGGGTAAATACCTAAACGGTGCTCGCCCAGAAGGATCTCGTTGGACCTTCATGCAGCGCAACGGTATTTTTAGAGATACACCCAATGCAGAGCAAGCCACTAAGCAGTATGTTGAGCTGGCTCATGCAAACAATATTACTCCAGCACAACTAGCACTCGCATGGTGTAACCAAGTAGATGGCGTAACCTCTTCAATTATTGGTGCAACAAGCATAGCCCAATTAAAAGAAGATATTGATGCATTTAACATCACGTTAAGCGACGAAATTCTTAGTGAGATTAACACTATATTTAAAAACTATCCTATGCCTTATTAAGCATGTACCAGTTAAAAGCAGCCTTGAACAAGGCTGCTTTTAACTAAAATATTTGACCCTACTACAACCAACACTATACTTTAATTAAGTTTTCTTAATTCAACGAACACTTATCAATGCTGAGAAACGGATACTATGCATTTTGTCTATTAATTGTATTTAACGCGCATGCTGTTGAACAAAAATTACAGCCTCTAGAAGAAATTATTTGGCTGCAAAGTTACACGCCCCCTTTTCATATAGCTAAAAGCGAAAGTGCACCACAAGGCGGTATTTGCGACAACCTAACCGAGCAACTCATTAGAACAATAACAGGTGTAAAACATACCCGCTTAATTGTCCCTCAGCAGCGTATAAATAAATATTTAAGTGAAGGAAAAAACGTATGCTTCCCGTGTGTTATTTATAAAAAACATAATAACCAACTACTTAACTACTCAAATCCAACAACGGTATATCCCCCATTTTCAATTATCACGACTAAAGATCTAAAGCCGCAATTAGAAGAAAAGCACGGCTCGCCTATTCACCTTATTAATTTATTAACCGACCCGCAATACGTATACGGGCAAGCTGCTGCACGTAAATTTACAACTAAAATTAATACAATTATTGAAAACACAAAACGAGATAAAGAGTCGTCGTTAAGTTGGAGTAGCGAAAATGAAAGTCAGGCTGTTATAGCACGCTTGAGTCACGGCTTTTTAGACTACTCAATTGATTACCCGTTTATGGCCGATTACTTTAATAAACAAGGAGAATATACGAATATAGAGAGTGTACCAATTGCAGAAAATGACATTCAATTTATACGAGGAGCAATAGGTTGTGCGGCTAACGCACCTAATAATTTTGCACAGCAAGCGCTTAAAAAAATTAACCGCGCGCTAAAAAATAATGTACTACAATCGCCTGAGTATCAACAAAGTCAGCATAATTGGCTTAAAATTACCTTTGCCGACTTTGATAAACACTACCAACAGCAAGTTATTAATTTTTACTTACTTGCCACTGATGCTCAAGCAAGCACTGATCATTAGCATAAAGTGCCACAGCAAAAATACTTTTAGGTGTTACCTCGCCTACGCCCGACGGTGTGCCTGTCATTACTACATCACCATCTTCTAAGCTCATAAATTCACTAATTTCTTGTAAAATTGAGTCCGGATTATGCAGCATAAAATGAGTATCGCCTCGCTGAATTACTTCATTATTAATTTTAAGTTCAAAAGTAAAGTGCTTCATTGTCTCTGTTAGCGCTACAAAATCAGTTAAAATAACAGAGCCGTCGAACGCTTTTGCGCGCTCCCATGGAAGTCCTTTATTTTTTAATTTACTTTGCACAGTACGCTTAGTTAAATCAAGGCCGAGTCCAACCCCTACAAATTTTTTATTTTTAACTACAAAACATAGCTCGGTTTCATAATGCAGCGTATCGCCGTTATGAGCCGCAAATAACGTATTAGTAATTGCACTATTTGGTTTGTTAAATAATACCATTTTGTCTGGCGTTTCGTTATTTAGCTCTGCAATGTGTGCGGTATAGTTACGGCCAACACACACTACTTTTGATGGTGTTAATTCTTCAGATACTAACTTTATTGAATGCATATAAATAATGTCTCAGTTATTGGACCTGTTGACCTTTCAGGATTAAAATTTGTTCAATCTAGGGGCTATTTAATCGCGGCGCGAGATTTGTAACCTAGTGGCTCGGTAACTGCTCCTGCGTTATTCTACTGACTTACATCCCTGTAAGAATAAGTAAAAACCGAGCAAAGCTTCCGCGTCCTGCTCACGCCCCTTACCTAAATCCATGTAGGCAACAAAGAGTATATAGCCCCTGGGCAGAACCCTTCGGGCAGCGCGTGTTTGGCATTTGTGCTACGTTATCGCCTATTTATGGGTAATAACCACACTACACAGGCTCTGCCTTGCCTAAATACCAAACATACTGGCAAATTTAACCTCGAAAGATAAACAGGCCCTAGCTAATAAGCGTTTCAAGTAAGCTCAAATTAATAGGTTTAAGTAAAACTCGGTCAATATTTAAATCTTTTATTTCTTTAGGATCTGGCTCTGCGCCACTTACAATCACCAAGCGTAGCTCTGGATATCGCTCATTAACTTGCTGGCCTAAATCAATGCCACGCCCATCAGGTAAATGCATGTCTAACAATACCTTATTAAATTGCTGGTCGTGATTAAGTATTTGCAAACATTGTGCGCAGCTAGACGCAATGACGGTTTCAACGCCTAGACTTTCTAAAAGTAGCTGCGTAATTTGCGCTGCATCGTGATCGTCTTCAACAAGTAAAAAGCGCTGCTTTTTCTCGGTTAAGCCCTTACTACAATTTATATCTTTAGCTTGCGGTGCATGCTCTGGCGCTACCAAATAATCTTGCAAACATTGATATAAAGCCGCGCTATCAACAGGTTTTGGTATTACATCGTTAAAGCCAAGTGCAGCAAGCTCCTCATGTATGCCTTTCATAGTAGCGGCAGTGAGCGCGATTATTGGGCCTTTGTAACCCATTTTTCTAAGCTCTATGGTAGCTTCCTTGCCGCCCATTACAGGCATATGAATATCAATAAAAATAATATCGTAAGGCGCTTTATACGCATCTGCAATACGCACTTTTTCAAGTGCTTGCTGCCCATGTTCGGCGTAATCTACGCGCGCACCACAGGTACTGATCATATGCCCTACTAACATGCGTAAATCACGTAAATCATCAACTACTAATACTCGCCCATGCACTTTGCATGGGGCCGATTTACTTTGTAGTTGTGGAACGCTGCTAAAATTAAGTACTTGTCGTTCTACTTCGCTAATATCACCTGGATACACCGAAATCGTAAATGTAGCACCCTTGCCAATTTCAGAGTGCAAACTAATATTACCGTGCATACGCGCTAACAACTCAGCACATATTGCCAAGCCAAGGCCTGCACCACCTACAGAGCGTGATTCCACATCGGCTATCTGCTCAAATGGCTTAAATATTAGTTCTTGTTTTTCAGGGGCAATGCCCATGCCTGAATCTTTAATGCTAAAAAATAGCATTTCACGATCATCAACCCACTGCGTCCACGCATTAACAACAATTTCGCCTTTATCGGTAAATTTAACCGCATTGTTTATTAAGTTTATTAAAATTTGGCGAACTCTTGTTGCATCCAGTCGTGCAACTAAGGGCAATGGCTGTTGAGATTCAAAACGCAGTGTAAGGCCTTTATCAAGCACCGATACACGCATTAAGGTGTATACATCGGCAAGCATGCTATCAAGGTTAACTTCGCTTAAGGTCAGTTCGAGTTTATCGGCCGCTATTTTAGATAAATCGAGCACGTCGTTTAACAAGCTCAATAAATGTTTACCATTTCGATAAATAACACCCAATTCATTTTCTGCTTGCTGACTAAAATCGCTCTGCATTAATAATTCGGTGTAACCTAAAATAGATGATAGAGGGGTTCTTAATTCATGGCTCAAATGAGCTAAAAAGCGGTCTTTTGAACGATTTTCAGCTTCGGCTTTTAAACGTTCAACTCGCTCGCCTTCAACATCTTTACGAGCAAGTGCATAACGAATAGCACGTGCAAAACGGCTCGAACTCATTTCTGTTTTTATTAAGTAATCTACTGCACCGGCGTCAAGCGCTGCCGAGTCTAACTCATCGTTTGACTGCCCGGTAAGCATAATAATTGGGCCGCTAAAGCCATTCGCAATGGCCTCTTTTAATACATCTAAACCATTAGATGCACCCAAGCGGTAATCAAGCAGGCAAATGTCGTGCTCATTTTTACTAAGCGTTGCAATTGCCTGCTCTGGGGAGCTTATCCATTGAATGTTAAACGTGTGTGAATCCAATTGGTCCAGATAGTCGCAGGTGAGTATATAATCATCTTCATCGTCTTCTACAAGCAGCAACTGAGTCACTTTATCTAACATACAATCTCCATTAATCGTTAAATGTTGTCGGTAGCTCTACAAACTCTACCCAGTATTTTCCTAGCGTTTTCATCAAATCAACCAAACCATCAAACGTCACTGGTTTTGTAATATAAGATGCAGCACCTAAGTTATACCCTTTAACCATATCTTCTTCTTGCTTAGATGTAGTTAAAATAACGACCGGAATTCCCTTTAAATTAGGGTTCCCTTTTATAGCTTCAAGCGCTTCACGGCCATCCATTCTTGGCATATTTAGATCAAGTAATATTAATCCTGGTCGCGGCGACACTGTTTTATCTTCAAACTTACCTTTACGTTCTAAATATTCAAGTAACTCAACGCCGTCTTCTACAAAATGAAGCTCGTTAAGTACACGGCTTTCGGCAAGGGCATCTTGTGTTAACAAACGATCATCTTCATCATCGTCTGCCATTAAAATAGTAATAGGTTTTACTTTTGAATAGGGCATTTAAGCCTCTCCTTGCAATGTGAAAAGCTCAGCTTCCACAGGTAGTTTTATAATGAAGGTTGCACCTTCACCGTCTTTACTTTGGGCTGTAATTGTTCCGCCGTGGCGCTCCACAATACGCCTACATACAGAAAGGCCAATACCTGTGCCTTTATATTGTGAGCGACCGTGCAAACGTTGAAACGGTACAAATATTTTATCGGCATAGTCTTGTGAAAAACCAATACCGTTATCTTCTATAGTAATAACTTGAAAGCTTAAATTAGCATTATGATCCTCGCTAAAAATGTCTTCATGCTGGTAACTGATTTTTATATGTGGACTTACATCTGGGCGTCTAAATTTAACAGCATTCGACAACAAGTTTAAAAACAACTGCTGCATTTGGCTCTTATCAGCCTGAATAACTGGTAAATCCTCTACATCAACTTGTGTATTAGACTCGCCTATGGCAATTTCTAAATCACTGAGTATATCGGTTACAACGTCGTTTAAATTTGTATCATCAAAATCTTTACCGCGGGTGGTAATACGTGAAAACTCTAGTAAGTCGTTTATTAAATTAGACATGCGTTGCGCTGCATTTTTCATGCGTCCAATATAATCAATCCCTTTTTCACCAAGCTCATCTTTAAACATGGTTTCGAGACGGTCACTAAAGGCTTGAATTTTTCTAAGAGGCTCTTGTAAATCATGACTTGCAACAAAAGCAAACTCCTCAAGCTCTCGGTTACTTCGGCTCAGTTCATCAGAATACAACGTTAGCTCTTGTGTACGCTCAGACACTTTAGTTGCTAATGTTTCGTTTTGTTTTTCAAGCTCAAAGCGATACCGTGCCGCATTTCTTAAATTAAGCCGCGTCATTACAAACATACCTATAATAAGTAATATGCTTGTGACTGCTGTAATAGCAAACGTGATTTTAGCTTCATTCTTAATTTGCGCTAACTTTGAAAAATGGCTCACTTTAAAGAGTAATTCACGGTCTTGAATTTCATTAACATACTCTCTAATTTGCTTATAAAGCTCCCTGCCTTTATGTGTATTTAACACATACAATGCACGCCTTTCTCTATCATCAAGTGCCAGGTTTACAGTTTGCTTCAGCTCTTTAATTTTGCTATCGACAAGTACAAGCAACTGAGCAATACGCTCAGCCTGACCGTCAATTTCAGAGTGCAACGACTTAACATGATCTGTCTGCGCTTCAATTTGGCCTACAGCATCGTAGTACGGCGTTAAATAGTCAGTCTCTTCTGTTAATAAATAGCCACGCTGGCCTGATTCAGCCTGCACTATTGACAAATGTAGTTGCTCAATTGCTGTTGTCAGCATATTAGTGTTGTCTAAACTTTTTTGGGTTTGTGTTAAACCTTGAATCGTATTCAATGCTAAAAATGCGTTACCCACAATAATACTCAACACAACAACTATAAAAGCTGCCCAAGTAATATTCGCTTTCCCTTGATGTTCTTGTTTGCTCATTTAGCTTCCCGAATTAGCGTTTATACAACACTTAATATTTATTGAGAGTCAGTTATTTTTTGCAAACTTTCGCTGCACTGTTGGCAATTATTGATAATTTTATCAAGTGCATCTAACGCTTTTTCTTTTGGCATATCGTTTTCAAGTACCAATTTAATCAGCTCAGCATTCATCGAAATACGATTTAGCGGCCCTCTTGCATCGTGTACTAATTTATTGAGTTGCTCTGTTTGGTTATCGGATGTCATGCCCTTCCTCAAATCTATTTATATTCGCCAATACCGCCATATGCATTAAGGCGGTTATAAAGTGTTTTAGTACTAATACCAAGCATTTGTGCAGCAAGCGTTTTATTACCTTGCACCTTATCAAGCGTTGCATGAATAAGTTCTTTTTCAACTTCTTCAATTGTTTGCCCTGCTGGTACAGGCTTTTCGGCAGCTTGATTATTAACGCGCGAAAAGGGTGACTCTAAGTTATCAGGTAAAATAATGTCGCTGGTTTGTGGGTCGCTCATAATAAATGCACGGTGTATAGCATGGCGGAGCTCTCGCACATTACCCGGCCATTCATAGCTTTGCAGCTCTTTGAGCTGTGCGGCAGTCCAACTAAAGGCAGTGCCGTTTTCGTCATTAAGTTGATCTAAAAAGGCTTTCGCTAATAAAGGTACATCTTCTTTTCTATCGCGAAGTGGCGGTATATCAATAGGAAAAACAGCCAACCTAAAGTAGATATCTTCACGAATAACATTATTTTGTGCCAAATCGGTAAGCGAGCGGTTAGTAGCTGAAATAACACGGCAATTGGTTGGTATTTCTCTGTTACCACCTACGCGTGTTACCTTTTTAGTTTCAAGCACTCGCAGTAAATTTGGCTGCATATCAATTGGCATTTCAGTTACTTCATCTAAAAACAAAGTACCGTTATTTGATTGCTCAAATACACCTTCTTTACGTGCAATTGCGCCTGTAAATGCGCCTTTTTCGTGGCCAAATAACTCACTACCAATTAACTCTTTTGAAAGTGCGCCACAGTTGCTAGCAACTAATGGCCCTTCGCACTGGCTTGCGTTATGAATAGCTTGAGCCACTACTTCTTTACCTGCACCACTTTCACCCATAAGCATCACGTTAGCATTTGTTTTAGCTACGCGTTCAATCATGTTGTAAAGCTTTTGCATTGGCTCAGATTCACCAATTAAACCGCCAAAGTGGCGTACAATACCGCTCGACTTTGCTTTTTTAACTGCTTTTTTAGGGCCATTTAAAACGAGTTCTAAATCTTCACGTTGTAATGGTTTTAATAAATGCCCTACATTTGGCTCACACATATCAGCTAAAATACCTTTAACTGAAGGATGGCCCGAAATAAGTGTAATTTTTGGAGATTGCCCAATCGTTTTTAAGTGATCAAGTAAGTGCAAACCGCTACCATCAGGCAGCATAAAATCAAGCAGCACATGATCAAAGGCATTATTTTCAAACCATTGATGTGCTTCTTTTAAACTGGTAGCTGTGCTTATATTGTGGCCGAGGAATTCGACTATGTGGCAAACAACGTCACTAAATTCAACGTCGTCATCTACTAAAAGTATGTCTAACATGATAAATCCCTATGCTTTTTCCTTATTCTACGCAACCTAGATATTAATTTAAAGGTGCGCCCAGAATCTAATTTTTAAAATAAACTTAAGCGATTAAATGCTATTAATGTTACCAACCTAATATTTACGTATGCTGAAAAAAATCGATCATAAATTATGATTAATAATTAAAATCGTTTCTATTTATAGAATGGTAGCAACTATTATTATTAAAAACCTAAAAAAGGAGACGAAATGCAGCAATTAAAAACCTTAATACATTCAGGTATTAATATTGACCAAGGTACTCAATTTACACGCTTAACAGCTCGCGCTATTGTAATTAAAAATAATAAAATACTTTTAATGTATACAAACCGTTATGAAGACTACAGCCTACCCGGCGGTGGAGTAGATGACGGCGAAAGTATTGAGCAAGGCTTAATTCGCGAACTAAGCGAGGAAACCGGTGCACAACAAATAAGTGTAGTTAAAGCCTTTGGACTCTATGAAGAGTATCGCCCTTGGTATAAAGACGATTTTGATATTATTCATATTAAATCGTATTGCTTTGTATGTAGTATTGCCGACGAGTTTGGCAAAGCGCAGTTAGAGCATTACGAGCAGCAAAATGGCATGACAGCTAAATGGGTTGATATTAACGACGCAATTGCACATAACGAGCGCACCATTGCTAACAGTGAAAAACAAGGGCTTTCTATTTTACGAGAAACTTATTTATTAAAGCGCATTGCAAAGGAGCTAATATAAAGCTCTGTGTTTGCCCCAGAGGGTGTTGTAAATTTTGCAACGCCCAGAATATTTTACTACCTCGAGCACCTCAATTTTTATATTTAAAAAATCCTCCTTCAGCAAAAATATAAATTTAATTAATAAAATCAGATGGATAAAAACAAAATCAACTTTTTATAAAAACTGGCTCTAGCCTTGCACCTTTTAAATAACTAAATTTGTAAGGAGATAGAAATGAGTAACACAGTTAAAACGATTAATCCCGCAACTGAGCAAACCATTGAAACCTATACACTACTTTCTCAAAAGGAAGCAGAACAGGTAATCGAAAAATCTCACGAAACATATTTAAAATGGCGATTAACGTCATTCACTGAACGTGCAAAATACCTTAATAAGTTAGCCTCACTCTTTGAAGATCAAAAAGAAGCTATTGCAAAACTCATGACCGAAGAAATGGGTAAAGTTTACGAGCAAGGCTTTCAAGAAGTTGAACTATGTGCAGGAATTTGTCGTTATACAGCCGAACAAGGCCCACAAGTACTTGCTGACGAAGAACGTGATATGGACGGCGGCCGCGCAATTATCAGCTACCAACCAACAGGTGTACTATTAGGCATTCAACCATGGAACTTTCCGCTTTATCAGGTAATTCGCTACAGTGCTGCTAACATCATGGCGGGTAACACAACCGTATTAAAGCATGCTGGTAATGTATTTGGCATGGCTGAAAAAATAGAAGAGCTATTTAAACAAGCTGGTTTCCCAGAGTATTGCTTTAACAATCTACTTATCGACGGCAAAACAGCCAGTTCTTTAATTTCGCACAAAGCAATTAGCGGCGTAACCTTTACCGGTAGTGATGCGACAGGTAAAAAAGTAGCAGAAGAAGCAGGTAAATACGTTAAGAAAACAGTGTTAGAGCTTGGTAGTAACGACGCTTACTTGGTACTTGATGACGCAGACCTAGAGCTTGCAGTTAAAACCTGTTTAACCGGGCGCATGATCAATAACGGTGAAACGTGTGTTTCAGCTAAACGTTTCGTTGTTGTAGAGTCACTTTACGATGACTTTAAAGCGCAAATTAAAGAGCAATTTGAAGCCATGAAAATGGGCGACCCAATGGCTGACGATACAGACTTAGGCCCAATGGCACGTGAAGATTTACGCGACGGCATTCACGACCAAGTAATGGAATCAGTTAAAGCAGGTGCAAACATAGTAACGGGCGGCGAAATCCCTTCGCAAACGGGCTATTACTACCCACCTACTCTACTAGATAACTTAGCCCCTGGTATGCCAGCCTATGACGACGAATTATTTGGCCCAGTAGCTTCGCTTATTAAAGCCAAAGACAACGACGATGCAATGCGAATCGCTAACGACTCTCGCTACGGTTTAGGCGGCGGTATTTTCTCTAAAGATGAGAAAAAAGCCATTGAGCTTGCTAAAAAGTACTTTGACACCGGCATGATCAATATTAACGGCTACGGTTTAGCACAACCTAACCTACCGTTTGGTGGTGTTAAAGAAAGTGGCTACGGCCGAGAGCACGGCGGCTTTGGTATGCGCGAATTTGTGAATATCAAATGTATTATGATCAATAGCTAATTTAGCTTTAAATACTAATACATTAAAAAACCTAAAAGTGGGTAACCGCTTTTAGGTTTTTTTAACTTTAAAATTAGATTACAGAAGAGCTTAGTCTTTACTAAGTTCAAACCACAAAGCAACTAAACAGTAATAACTGTAAATGAGCAGTTTGCTTTTTAATCATTATCAATATAAAAGAATAATATAATAAATTCAGAGGCACTAATTGCAGCTAGCTGCATTATCAGCAAAAACATAATACCAATCCCAGCTTGAGGGTCAGGTTCAATACCAAAGACAAGTACTGGCGCTAAAGTAATAGTACATAATGCAGCTATAATTCTAATAAAAATGAGCCGTTTATTTTTATAGTTTTTAGCGTTAGCTAAAAAATATAGAAGCAAATAAGGCAACAGCATAAACGCAAAGCCAATTTCAGTTGGCATCCAGTACTTAATAGCAACAGCAACTAAAGATAAAACAGCAAGCGCCTTAACTGGATAGTACATTTTTTTATAATTCACATGCTTTCCTTTGCACGCAGTGCTTTATTAGCACCAAATAAAATATTGCCGAACAATATAAAAACTTTAATTATGCAATGCAATCTATTTCACTAGACTTAACCTGACAGGCAACAATGAGCGAACAGCGGTCATTGGAAAAGTTAAATTTATTCTAGTGCTTTGAGTAGAAATCTAATTTTGTCCAATAACATTATTAAACGCC
>NZ_WTKX01000003.1:292973-301449 GCF_011378755.1 Pseudoalteromonas sp. Z1A2
CGATACGCCCGTTGATGATAAAAAAGCAGCGGTAGCTGCGGCCATAGCTCGTGCTAAAGCTAAAAAAGCGGCTAAAGCACTAGAAGATACCGAACAAACTCAGCCCCAAGAGCTACAAGTTGATAGCACAGCACCTAAGAGTGCAGAAAGTAATACCGATGACTCATCAGATCTTATTAACGCAGATAAACCTAAATCAGCCGACGATAAGAAAAAAGCCGCCGTGGCTGCTGCAATTGCGAGAGCAAAAGCTAAAAAGTTACAAAAAGAAGGAAATAATCAGTCATGAAATTAACCATGGCCAGTTCGCCGCATAATCACAGCCATAAATCGTTAACGCGATTAATGCTTAGCGTTATTGCTGCGTGTATTCCTGGGCTAATTGCTCAAGTTTTCTTTTTTGGAACAGGTGTCCTTATTCAACTGGTACTAGCGCTTGTTGTTGTAAGCGTATTTGAAGCTGCAATAATGCTAATACGAAAGCGCCCTGTTTGGCCTGCATTAAGTGATGGCAGTGCGTGGCTTACTGCCGTGTTATTGGCATTGAGTATCCCTCCACTTGCCCCTTGGTGGATAATCGTTATTGGCTGTTTATTTTCTATTGTTATAGTTAAACAGCTTTATGGCGGCCTCGGGTTTAACTTATTCAATCCAGCAATGGCGGCTTATGTACTGCTTTTAGTTTCGTTTCCGGTACAAATGACCGCATGGTTGCCTGTCACTGATTTAATAAATACGCCAATAGGCTTTGCTGATCAGCTAAGGCTAATATTTACCGATTTTACGGCCTCTGGGTTTAGCCTAGATCAAGTACGCGCAGGGGTTGATGGCCTAACAATGGCAACACCACTGGATACTGTTAAAACAGACATAGCCCACGGTTTAACCGTTACCGAGAGCATGCAAAAGCCAATATTTAACGAATGGGCTGGCCTTGGTTGGGCATGGGTTAATTTAGGCTATTTAGTGGGTGGTTTATACTTACTAAAAGCAAAAATAATTAACTGGCATATTCCTGTCAGTTTTATCGCAACTTTAGCTGTATGTAGTGCTATTGGATATATCGCATCACCTGGTACAGAGCCGGGCACCCTATTTCACTTATTAAGTGGTGCCACTATGATGGGAGCCTTTTTTATAGCGACCGATCCGGTATCTGCAGCAACAACTAACAAAGGGCGCTTAATTTATGGCGCACTAATTGGCTTACTAATTTATTTAATTCGTACCTTTGGTGGTTTTCCTGATGCTATCGCATTTAGCGTATTACTGATTAATATTGCAGTCCCGCTAATAGACTACTACACACAGCCACGTACTTATGGCCATGGAGCAGTAAAATGATCATTTCGTCAATGGCTAAAAATGGTGCTATTTTAACTGCGTTTGCGTTAGCAACAACGGGCTTAGTTGCCTCTATCAACGCGCTTACTGCCGATAAAATTGCAGAGCAAGAACAACTGCAACTTACTGCGCAGCTACAAGAAGTGCTCGACCCAAAATCGTACGACAATCAATTATCACAAGATTGCGTAATTATTACTGACGAAAAACTAGGCCCACACGCAAACCAAGTAATTTACCGTGCTCGTAAAAACAATAAACCAGTCGCTGTTGTTATTAGGCATGTTACGCCAAACGGCTACAGTGGCGATATTAACTTATTAACAGCTGTATTGAGTGATGGCACTATTGCTGGCGTGCGTACGACTAAACACGAAGAAACTCCTGGTTTAGGCGACAAAGTAGAAGTTAAAAAATCAATTTGGATCACAACATTTAAAAGCTTAACGGTTGAAGGCGAAGAAGACGCTCGCTGGGCTGTTAAAAAAGATGGCGGCCAGTTTGATCAATTTACAGGCGCGACCATAACACCACGTGCTGTTGTGGGCTCTGTTAAAAATGCCGTATTGTTCGCACAAACTAATTTTGATGATATTTTTGCAGCACCTAATGCCGAATGTATGGAGGTAGCTAAATGAGTGAGTTAAAAACATTATACAAAGAAGGTGTATGGGTAAATAACCCTGCCCTTGTACAGCTTTTAGGTTTATGCCCTTTACTTGCCGTTACCTCAACTGTAACAAATGCCTTAGGTTTAGGCTTAGCAACTTTACTCGTACTAATAGGCTCAAATGTTACCGTATCGATTGTGCGTAACTGGGTGCCAAAAGATATCCGTATACCTGTATTTGTAATGATCATCGCGGGCTTTGTAACAATAGTTCAATTACTTATGAACGCTTATACCTTTGGTTTATATCAATCATTGGGAATTTTTATCCCGTTGATTGTAACTAACTGCGCCATTATTGGCCGCGCCGAAGCATACGCCTCTAAAAATCCTGTTCATTTATCAGCATTTGACGGCTTAATGATGGGCTTAGGCTTTATGGCTGTATTGTTAGTGTTAGGAGCTATGCGCGAATTAATTGGCCAAGGTACACTGTTTGACGGAGCCGATTTATTACTTGGCCCATGGGCACAGAGCATGCGCATAGAAGTATTTAATTTTGATAATCAATTTTTACTGGCAATTTTACCACCGGGTGCCTTTTTAGGGCTTGGGCTACTTATTGCTGCAAAAAACGTAATTGACGCACAAATAAAATCAAAACAAGTTGCACCGCCAGAGGCTGAAAAAGGCCCTCGAGCACGTGTTACTAGCTTAACTTAAGGGGAAAACGTATTAGAGCAACAATTAGCACTAATACGTTTTAAGTTGCATGAATAAAGAAAAACGTCACCAAATACTGTCGCGCCTGCGCGACGATAACCCGCACCCAGTTACAGAGCTTGAATATTCAAGCCCGTTTGAGTTACTCGTAGCAGTAACACTCTCAGCACAAGCAACTGATGTAGGCGTTAATAAAGCCACTCGAAAGTTGTTCCCTGTTGCTAATACACCACAAGCCATTTTAGATTTAGGTCACGATACACTGCGTGATTATATAAAAACCATCGGCTTATTTAACTCTAAAGCTGCCAACGTGTACAAAATGTGCCAAATATTGGTAGATGAACATAACAGCATCGTGCCAGAAAATCGTGAAGCCCTAGAAGCCCTACCAGGCGTTGGCCGTAAAACCGCTAATGTTGTACTCAACACAGCCTTTGGCTGGCCTGTAATAGCCGTGGATACACATATATTTCGTGTATCTAACCGTACCAAGCTTGCCATGGGTAAAGATGTTGTCGCTGTAGAACAAAAGCTTGAAAAGGTTGTACCAAAAGAATTTAAAGTAGACGTTCACCATTGGCTAATACTACACGGGCGCTACACCTGCGTAGCACGTAAACCTAAATGTGGCAGCTGTATTATTGAAGACTTGTGTGAGTTTAAAGATAAAACAGAGTAACTATAGGCAGCCTTGAGCGATAACCAGACATTCAGGTGGGTTGTAATTGTCTTCGTAATAATAAAAGAATACTTTCCCTTTTTCACATGTTTAAATAAGCATAATACTTATAACTGGTAATAACTTACACTATTTGCTATTAATATAAGTTCACAAAATAAGGATGTCTTCGCGCTAAAATAGGGAGGTGTCCTCTGATAAAGTTGTTATACATTTAGAAGGAGGTGTAGTGATCCGTGCTCTTAAAATTTTAATTTTTGGACTATTTAGTGGACCAATTCTAGCCGAATTAACCGGTTTCATATCCCCTTTTGTCATGTTACAAAATGAAGAATTAGGTTATCAATTCCAAGATTCAGCTTATTACATCGGAGCATTTTCAAGTGTGTTTTTTTCAGTAGCATTGCTGTTCGCTGCTTTTAACACGTCAAAGATTTCCTATAAAATTGGGAGCTCTGTTATAGCTTTACTTTACATAATTTCCTCGTGTTATGTTTTTCTCGACAGTGAGAGCCGAATGTAAACGATAATCTATGGCTTAAATTATTTGTGCAGTGTGGCTAGTTTAACTTTAGGGGCCTTTATCGCCTTACACTGTTTTAAAAACACAACTCACTCTGTATATAAACATGCATAACAACTTAATAAGCTCGCTCACTACGTTCACAGGGACGCATACACGCAGGGCGGCTTTGGTGTTTGCGCTCGTTATTGAAAAGTTATACGCTAGGAGTTTGAATGAAATTTAACCAGGTTACCTTACCAGTAAAAGATATGGATGTTGCTGCTAACTTTTATCTAAAACTCGGCTTCACTCAAATTGTCGATCCGCCCCATTACACAAGTTTTCTTTCCCAGATGGGAATTCTACTTTTTCCTTACCACTCGAATCCAGTGAATTTGAAAACAGTTCTGTGATTTACTTCGAGCATGAAAAACTTGATGAACTGTGTACTGAGTTGACAAAAAAAGGTTTTCAGTTTGAACAACAGCCGACAGAGCAACGGTACCTGTGGAAAGAAGCAATACTTAAAGATCCGCCTGGTAATAAAATCCAACTTTACTGGGCAGGTGAAAACCGCTTAAATTTTCCTTGGAAAGTTGAGAAACGTATATAAAAAGTGACTAAGTTTATGAGCGTCAGCTCAGCACATAACCATCACTCAGTAATGATACCTTCAAAGAAAAATGTACTGTCAAAGCAGTCCTTCAGCGTGATAATTTTTTTAAAAAAGTATCTGTTGTAAAGTTAAGAAAAGCTTTCACTTTAGGTATCTTTGCGCGATGCTTTGGATATAGCACATAAACATCGATATCACTCATACCCCATTTGGGAAGGATGTTGATTAATTCTGCATTGCTGATTGCTTTTTTACACATATAGCTGGGTAAGAGTGCAATACCTTCACCGTCAATAGTCGCCTGCTTTACGACAGAAAAATCATCAACAGCAAGCCTTGGATTTAGCTGAACTATTTCTTTTTTTTCCTTTGATATAAGCTCTACCTTATTATCGCTACCAAGCATACGCATTAACAATAAGTGATGATTACACAGCTCACCAATTTCTTTGGGCTCATTGTTAAGCTTTAAATAGGAAGGGCTTGCATAGAATTTTCTTTGAGCACTTCCTAATCGTTTACCAATTAAACGTGAATCATCTAAGTCACCAATCCGAATTAAAAGATCAAAGCCCTCTTCAATAAGATCAACTTGGTGATTAGCTAAACTTAGTTCTATATTGATATCGGGGTATTTACGTAAAAATGAAGAGATAACCGGTTTGATGATTTGCTGACCTATAGTCACCGATGCGCCAATTCTTATCGTGCCTTTATAACTGTGAAGTATTTCAGAAACGGTAGCATCAGCTAAATCGATTTCCTCACGAATGCGTTTGCAATGTGTTAGAAAGCGTGTACCTACCTCTGTTAAATTTTGTGAGCGTGTTGACCTTTCAAGCAGTGTCACCCCTAATTTTTGCTCCAACCGAGATACCTTGCGACTAACATTAGCTTTAGGTATGCCTAAACGTTTAGCACCAACAGTAAAACTACCAGCCTCAACCACTGCAAGGAAAACTAACAGGTCATCCACATCATAATTCATATAATTTCTAATTGTTGTTGAAAGTGGAATTATCTTATCAAAAAGCCCTTATATATAAAACAGTAAATAGCGCCTATGATTACTTTATTAACTGATATGACAGGAGTATGAAATGCATATACTTTCAAAAAACACCCTCACTTTGGGAGGTTTTGCAGGTTTACGCGAACATCGATTAGTGACAGACACACAGCTTTTTGGGCAACGCAAATCACCTGAAACATCAGAAGGCTTAGGCAATTTTGTTTATTTGGCTGATGCACAGTTTAACCCACATGGTGAAACAGGTATGCATTCGCATATGGAGATTGATGTAATTTCGGTGATGATTGATGGTCAAGTTAGCCACGAAGGATCGTTGGAAAACGGTCAAGGTCTTGAAAAGGGAGATGTGCAGGTGCAGCGGGCTGGTGGAGAGGGCTTTTCGCATAATGAAATCAACCCCGACAGCCAAAGAAATCGAATGATACAACTATGGGCATTGCCTGAAGAGAAGGGCCAACCAGCGGGTTACAAATATTACTCGCCAAAAGCTCAAGGTGTAACACGCATCTATGGGGGGAGCAAAGAGCAGTCCGACACATTCAATAGCTCGACAATTATCGACATCATAAAACTTGATGTCGGCAAAAGCATTCAATTACCAAATGAGTCTTTGGTATACGTAACAGATGGAAGCGCTGAATTTACTGAAGCCAATGACAGACAGGCTGTTCAAGACGGCGACCTAATTCGAAGCATTGATGCTGAAGTAAAAGCAATTACGCCACTTAACATGATAGTCGTACATCAATAATTACAAACCATCAGGAGAAAGAAATGAATAAGTTTACTGAAATGCTAACTATAGATAACGCCGTTTTGGCAATGATAGACCATCAAACAGGCTTATTGGTTAGTTGTAGAGACCAAGATCCGCATTTGATGACACAAAATATCAAGGGGTTGTGTTCATTAGCAAAAACCGTGGGCATGCCATCCATTATTACTGCCAGTATGCCTGATGGACCTAACGGGCCTATCATGACTGAAATTACTGATATTTTAGGCGATGATATAATAGAGCGTGCTGGTGAGATTAATGCATGGAAAAGCCCTGAGTTTAAACAAGCCATTAAAGCCACTGGCCGAAAGAAAATTATCATGGCAGGTATTGTGACTGATGTTTGTTTACTATTTCCAGCCATATCAGCCGTTGCTGAGGGGTACGATGTATATGCCGTTGTTGATGCTTCTGGCACTTGGAATAAAGCTGTAACTGATGCTGCTATGCATCGAATGACACAAGCTGGTGTGAAAGTGGTCACATGGGCATCTGTATTAGCGGAAGTGATGGATGACTGGCGAAGCGAGCATGGCATAGCGCTCGGCGGCGTGTTGGGCGAACATACAAGCTATCGTTGGGTGTATAACAGTTTCCTTCAGGCCAGTGGCCAGAACTAAAACTATTTGGCCGTATGTGAGTACGGCCGTTATTTAAAATTCTTGATAAATGTATTGACTATGAATAATGTAAAAAAACCTAATCAACATATCATAGCGCTGATTTCATTCTTAGCGCTCGTACCTTTGGTTTATTTTATCCCTGATTTTATTGGGCGGTATGTAACAGATAATAAGTTGCTCAACGTTATCGTAGCTGTAGGTATTATTGTGCCATTAATTTCTTATGTTGTTGTACCACTCTCACTAAAATTACTTGATAAGAAGTTAGATTAAGGACCATTTAATTTTAGAAACAGAAATTGTCAAAGTGAACAAACAGACCGCTTACTGCTAACTAAAGCAAGTCAACAAGTTGCTATGAGTGCTATTGGCACGTGCCAGACTCTAACTTCGAGTCTGGCTTAGCTTCAAATTTAAGCATCGATCTGTTCTGATACTTCTAACGCATCATCAACTTCTATTCCCAAGTATCTGACAGTGCTCTCTAGTTTTCTATGGCCAAGTAGAAGCTGACAGGCTCTTAAATCTTTAGTTTTTTTGTAAATTAGTGATGGTTTGGTACGTCTCATTGAATGAGTACCATATTGAGTCTTATCTAACCCAATTGAGGTGACCCAAGAGTCAACTATACGTCCATATTGACGGGTTGAGAGGTGTGCAGAAGAATGAACTCGTGATTTAAACAAGTAATCATAAAAATTGAGACTAAATTGCTCTATGAGCGCCACAATTGAGATCCTTGTATTTCCAGTAATTTCAAATTGAACAGGCATACCAGTTTTTTTTTGAACGACTATTGCCCTTGATTGGATTGTTTTACCATGTGCGATGTCGTTAACTTTTAGTGAAACTAAGTCACATCCTCTTAGTTTGCTATCTATGGCTAGGTTAAATAGTGCTAGATCTCTTATTTTATGAAAAAGTTCTAGTCGTATTCGGATAGCCCATATTTGCTGTAATTTCAGAGGTAACTTTTGTCCTACAAGCTTATTTTTATTCCAAGGCTCTTTAGGCTGATATATTGTTAACTGATGCATTAGTTGTACTCCGGTGTTTATGGAGTTTTAAGCTTAGCCCGCTACAAAAGAATTCGGGTATGAGCGAACAGCGGTCATTGGAAAAGTTAAATTTATTCTAGTGCTTTGAGTAGAAATCTAATTTTGTCCAATAACATTATTAAACGCCGTTTTGGTGTGTTATAAGCTGTTAGTAAGACACGAATATTTCGCATATGGAGTTGCCAATGAATAACGAAACAAATAACCCTCGCATTAAAGAAGATGTTGAGCCAAAAGACCTAATTAAAATGCAAACTGAAGTCGGTTTAATTGAATCAATGCTTCAGTCGAAGACGCTCACAGCTATAGTCATCATTGCAATTATTTTGTTGGGTGGCTTTTTCATGTTCTTGTCCAAGGTGACAGGTTAGCCGCAACAGAATGTATTGCTAACAAGCATCTAAATCCTACATTGCCGGCAGCCACACTTTTAGCAAGCAACGCAAAAAGCCCGCCAGTGCAAGGCGTATTAGGCGAGCGTTAACAATGTCCGCAATTGGCACT
>NZ_WTKX01000030.1:0-47543 GCF_011378755.1 Pseudoalteromonas sp. Z1A2
AAACAGACTACTATGATAATTTAAACGAGTCAGGTAAAGTGGCCTGACTTAAACAAACTGGTCTCCGATGAACTCGGGGCGATTCAATAATTAAGTTTTAGAGCTCGTTTTACTTGCCTCTTCTTCCTCCAAAGCTTCACGAAGAGAGTCAGGTATTTCATTAATCAACAAAGTATCATTTTCGTAAACTACTTGTTTACCTAACATCTCCCTATCAAAACTTATTGATAGGCCATTACCTTTCCCTGTGATTTTTTTATAGCTTCGAAGCGTTGCTTTATGTATTACAATTTCTTCCGGTAAATCATAGTGTTCTCTAGCGTGAATTACAAAATCATCATTATTTTCAGGAAATACATGCTTACCTATATTGCTTAAGCAAACTTCCTCTCCATTTTTATTTTTTTGAGTAATATAGTCATGGGTTGAGGCTAGTTTCTGTGAAACACCATCGTCATCTAATTTACATGTCGTTCTAGCAAAATTTCTTACTGCATCTTTTAAATTGTTTGTTTCTATTTGAGAAGCATTTTTATCGCGTTGACATCCTATGAACTCTTCAAAATAGTCTCTAACTTCAGCAGCAAGGCCTGTTCTAAAACGAATATACCTTGTGGATAGACCATCCTGCCATTGCGTTAAGTTTATAGCAGCTCCTAAGTGTAATTTCTTAAGATCCAACACTTGGCTAGGTATGACATCTAAAGCAGTGTCTGATACATTAATTCCATCAGTTTTATTCAATATAGCAACACCTAACCATTCTTGCTTCCGAGATTCATATTGATAGAAGACTAAATAACCACCTTTAACGGTATTGAGTTGATTGTGTTTTAATATCCCTTCGTAAAGCTCTGCAAGATCTTTAGTTAAAGCTGTAAAGTCTTTACATTTTAGTTTGTCATAATGCTGGTTAAGCTTTTGCTCAAAAGCTGGTTGGAGATCAGTATCAGAATTAACGCCAAACTCACCTATACTTAAACTAGCTAAACTGAATAATGCTAGTAAGTCATCTGTTAATTTTGCTGCTAAGCCCTTAACTTCATTTTCTTTAGGCCTTAAATGCTTAGTTAAAGGTTCTCCATCTTTGTCTCGCTTAACCACATGGATTATGAGATGTTTTATTGACATAATTTTTCCTATTATATTTTTATTTTTGGATAAAATGTTTAACAGTACTGAGTCCAGTACCGTTATGATCTAAAAAGCACTCAGAGAAGGTTGTGTCATCATAAGTATCATAGCCATTTTTTAGCTTTAACTTCTAAAGCTAACAACTTCCTAGCGTCGCTATCATTCTGTTCCCAGCGCTTATAGTGGTTAACAATCTTAACGGGTGCAGGATTTTTCCATAATCTAGTTTGCTTTAAGAATTGGTTAACTAGTTTGCTAGGGTTCGCTTTAGCATTACTTTTGCCCGCTTGTACTTTGACTATTTGGGCATTAGCACTACAAGGCTGATCACTGAATGTGATTACATCGTTTACAGTGCATTTGTATACTTGTGCTGCGTTGAGTTGGGCACTCATTATTAGTGCAAATAATAAAATCCGTTTCACTTAAAATCCTTTTAAATAGTTACTTATAAAGCAGTATTACAAATCTTTCCCATCCACATAACTCGACCAACTACATGTAGTTGAGCTAAGCTTTCTTGAGGTACGAGTTGAGTCTCGTAGGCTGGGCTGTCTGAAAGTATTTTAATACCGCCTGTAAATTGGCTTTGTATGCGCTTTACCAGTAGGTGGCTGTCTAAGCCTATAATATGAATGCCACCTACAAAATACCTGTAGGGTCACCCATTAGAAAGTTTCGGTCAAGCACAATCGCTAGGGTCAGGTCTTTTTTTGCCTTTTGTGATTAAGGAAAAGTGCAAAACCTGCCCCTAGTAACCCCATTTAAAAAGGGCAATATTATTGCCCTTTTTTACACGCTTAAATTGGTAGTTTTAAACTATAGCGCGACTAAGCTTTGCTCTAGCATTGCCTTTATTTGTTTTACTATTTTAGCTTCTGTTTCAGGTTCGAATTGTTGTATACGTGGGGTATGAATATGCCCTGTAGGTATACTTGAATTAAGCGCATCGCGCAGGCGAATACTTCGGTACGATATTTCGTTAGACAAGTAACCACCGCCGCCGCCATTTACCGCAATACTATTTTTAAGATCGCCGTACGAACCCGCTTTATAGGTTTTTTCAAGCGTAGTGACTTCATGATTGTCGATAACTTTATAAGGGCCTTTGGCTTGTTGCATGTAAGTTACAGGCAAGCTAAATTTTACAAACTCATTGCCTGGGAGTGGTCGGCCATTAAGCTTTGGTATGACTGGGCTTGTTTGCGTTCCACCATACACAATATTGGCATTATCTGGGGCGGTTACACTGCGGCGTTTACCTGGGAAACGCTCTAAATCAAACTCTGTTCTGCCCATACTTACGGTTACTACCATGTCTACATTATTAAGTGCGTAGTAGGGGGCAAGTAGTGATTCTATTATACCTTGATCAAAGTCTTCGTAGCGCACAGGCACCATAACGGTGTTAATTTCTGCGCTCACGCCGTTGTAATTAATAACTTGGCCGTCGAGTAATAACGCCGCAACACCTGAGGGGTTACTTTGGTTTATGTTTTTATCGAGTAAAAAAGGGTCAAAGCCTGTTAGTAATATTTTTTTAGTGCTGCCTGATGAAAAAGCAAGGTCGGTACGGCCTCTACTGCCTTCCTCAAGTAGGGTTAGTAAAGTATTTAGTTGAGCCTGCGTAATTGAGAATTTAGGTGAAGTTGTGCGTATTACTTTACTTGAAAGCAGGCGTGCCCAGTAGAGCTCTCGGTCGTCGTAGTTACTGGTTTTTATTATGCGTTGCTTGGCGTTTTCCCACAGTTCAAAGCTAAAGTTTTGTACTAATGCTTTTGCACTTTTAAAGTCGTTTAATTCTTTAAATTGTTGCTCAAAACTTGATACTTGTGAGGTAAATGCATTTAAAACATTTGGCATTGTCGATTGGGCTTTGTTGATACGCTGTTCTTCAACAGTTAAAGGATTACTTAAAGCAGCGAATGAAGAGGCAATTAAGCTGGTCGCTAATAATACTTTGATCATAATACTCCTAAGATAAAGCTATTGTTTTATGTGTAATTTACTATCCTACTATTGCTAACTTAGGGCAACCAATTAACGTTGAATCGACTGAAATTTGCTTTTGTTGTTTGTTAAAAACCAAGGGGAGAGAAATTTTGCTTAATATATCAAGGGTCTAAATTATAGTTTATTGCTCATTGAGTTACTTACTATGTCTAGACCGCTATGAATAGAATAAAAAATACACTTTTTAAGTGATGACGTTTTTTAACTGTTTTTTACACTGTATTTGTCCACTTACATCGTTCTCTCTTCTTTAATGATTATTGAGTATGTTAGCCAACTATCGCTGGGTACCAACTTGCAAACACTACACCAAATAAGCCGACTAAAAATACAATGGATATCAACATCATTAAAGCAGCGGTGGCGATTATTATTACTCTATTAGACGTTTTACCTGCATACCTGACTAACTCAGCTATGAGCAGCGGCATAATATAAGAACATACGCTAATAGTTAACACGGTTGGACCTGTAAACGTTGCAGTATCAATTCCTAGTGAGCCGAACATTAAAAACCAGGCAAAAATCATCAGCCTAAAAAATAAAACGCCGTTTGCTGCAAGGTATAAACGTATAGCCCAAATTTTATGTTTAGTGATATTCCGCCTTCTGGCCGCTTGTACGGCTAATATACTCGCTAAAATAACCACGCAACCACCAAGCATAGTCAACACATGCATCAAGGTGTTACCAACGGTTCCTCTGGCTATCATAAGGTACATACCTGCTAAAGAGATGGTACAGGCTAACATTACGAACACGCGGCCATTATAGCGGTGAAACTTAGTATACTTTGCTCTTATTGCGGGTATTAGCTGTAAGCTACCGCCAATTATCATCACGATGGCGAGTAACACATGCAGAGCGTACATTGAATTGCCGGTGGGATCGTTGGCAACATAGGCGGTGCTATTTAGACGACTCCAGCCAGATATTCCCGTAGTGACCCCCGTAAGCCCGTATCCCAAGGAGAGGTAAATAACAAAGCAGGTTTGTGCCATTAACAGGCACGTGAACCACATTTTTTTACTCATCTCAAGTAGCTCATTGGGCGTTTTTTTTATTGTTTGCATTAACATGTGCTTTTCCAGGAAATCTTTTCAATAGCCCAAATATAAAGACTTTCATGGTGATTGCTTCTCAAATTCGGAATTTGAGCAACGATATATTGATAATTTTTTGTAATTAGTTAGGGCGGTATAGACACATTCACTAACAAAGTTTTTTTGCCAACATACATGTTAATTTGTACCATGTAATTCAGTCCACGTTGTTGGTTAAAACGTCATTTTAAGAGCACGCTATTATGCAAAATTATTCCCCTTATTATTTTCTTCTTTTTGTTTGTATGGGGTTAATGTTTTTAAATGCGCTGAAAAAAGATAAGCAGCTGGTTAATTATTTATTTGTGATATTTTGTGGCTCCCTTTGTATGGTGGCAGCACAAAAGCTCAGTGCGCAAAGTATTGGCGCGTATCAATATTTAATCGGGTTGTTCACTTGCGCAACATGTAATGTTTCATGGCTGATTGCAAGAACGTTATTTCGTGAGCATTCGCCAATTTCCCGCAGGCATGTGGCTTTTGCTGCAACCATTGCCGGCTTGATCATGTTTAATCAAACATGGCACTACTTAGTGAGCCTTGATCCTCAGCCTTTACCTGCCAATGATATAATGTGGCGCTTAAAGCAAGGGGTGAATGAGGTCACCATATTGCTTTCATCAAGTATCCTTGCGCTTTCTTTTTGGGAGGCGTTTAGAGGTTATAGTAAAAAAACACAGTCACAAAAAATGCAATCAGTCATCTTTGGGAGCGCTTGGGTTTTAGCTGTGTTTAATGCAAGTATTTTTCCTAAGTTTATTTTTAGCGCGGCTGAAATTGAGCTGTATAACCCCATTATCATAACTTCATCTGCACTTTTAATAGTATTTGCAATGCAGGGAGTTATGCTGCTTCAAGCAATTACTACTAATAAGCAAAAGTTAAATCACAATAGTAAGAGCAAGACTGCTTTTGATACTGATGATGTAAAAGAGTCTTGTGGTAGTGTTCATTACCAAGAGCAAGTGCCCTCAGAATTAATAGGAGGTATTGCTGAACTGATGAGCGAGCAGCAGTTATTTTTACAAACTAGCCTTAAAATTTCAGATTTTGCACAAGCGCTCAAAGTGCCGGAATACAAAATTAGTAGAGCAATTCGCTATCACTATAAAGTAGCTAACTTTAATCTGTTTATTAACCAATACCGTGTAAATTATGCGAAGACATTATTAGCAAGTGAACAAGCCAAAGAGTGGAGTATTTTGAGCATTGCACTTGAAAGTGGTTTTTCTTCTCTTGCTACGTTTAATCGTGTGTTTAAAGATATTGTCGGCGGTATTCCTAACGAATATCGAAAACAAAACGATGACTACTATAATAAAGGTATACGGGAGCTTGTTGATTAGCCAGCTACGTTAAATTATCTGTAAATAAACCAAAAGGGTCTAATTTTAACTTCATATCAATGGTCTAGATTTATAGTTTATTGCTCATTGAGTTAATTATTATGTCTAGACCGCTGCGAATAGAGTATGAGAATACGTTTAACCGTGTAATGAAACGTTGAGAAGGCCGTGAAAATACCTTTTTAGTGATGAGGGTCTGAAGTGTTTTTTATACTGCATTGAGCAAGCAAGCCTTCGTTTTAATATTGAAGTGCATTCTTATTGTTTTATGGCCAATTACCATCATCTGCTAATAAAAATCCCCGAGTCGAAATTGGTTTTTATGGGTTCTATTTTAAGTGCTCATAAAAGTAAAAAGCCGTTACGGCAATGCAATGGCTTTTCATTATGGTTTTATGTGCTTTGGCAATACGAGCGTAAGGCTTTATACCCCTTTAAAAATCTCGCTTTAATCATCTGGCCCTTTTAAGGTAAACACTAAATGTTTACGCATATCCTTTAAAATCACGCCTTTTTTAAGCATTGCGCCGCTTAAGCGTTTTTGCCATTTTAATAAATCTGGCTCTGCGGCTGCTAAGGCTTGCTCGTTTTCAAACTGAAAACACAGCAGTAGCGAACTTGGAAATAAGTGATATTCCACATCAAACCAGCATTGCAGCATGCCTGGGAGCTCAGCGCGGCCTTGCTCTTCTAATTTTTCAGCAGTATTAAGTACAAGCGCTTGCTGTTTTATTTGCACTGCAGAGAGTTTTTTCATTATTAAAATCCAAGTTAGCGGCTAAAAAATGCAGCCGGAATGTGGGCATTATACGCAAGCTTATAGGCAGGCAACAACTTTGAAAGGGAGTTAATGTCCAATAGAGTGTATCTGCTTAAAATAAAGGGTCATGTTGCAAGGCACCTCCAGTTTTTCAACCTATGTAGGTCGGATAAGTTGCGCAGCCGCGTCATCCGACTTTTTAAGTTTCATCACTGAACTCCGATTTGGGTATTAATATATTTTTTAGCTCAATAGTTAAGTAACCTTAACCTAGGCTTTTGCCAAGTTGCTTGCGACAACTGGGGAGTGGTTGTCGCAAGGCGCCTTTAGCGCCTCACCACACTACGCTTAATACTTATAAGAGGTATTAATTGGGTAGGTTTATTTGGAGCGGCGCTTGTCTAGTACGTAGCGTACGGCCATTCTTGCAACACCCGCACCAATACCTGAGACTACTGCCCATGTAACGGCCTCTTTAAGATCTGTTTCTTCGCTTGGTCTATCTTTTGGAGCTGGTTCGTTGGTAACCTTTTCCCACGATTTTTGTAAGGTTTTCCTTGTTAACATACCTGCAGATGCAGCGGCGAGACCTATACCTATTGTCGTAATTAGTTGTTTATTACTCATAATGTTCTCCTTTTTATAAATAACGGCAGCGTTATTTATGTATAACTCTTTAAGTAAGAATATTAATAACAGCAATTTACGTACCGATAGGCTGAGGCGCTTTTAAATCATAGCGTTCCTGTTTTATACAAATTAGTCGTTTAAAACCACACTCACATCACACTTTCACCACATTTATATACAAGCTAAATAACCATTGTAGAGCATGCGCAACTCTGCTCAAATCTTCTTTTTAGATATTAACTCTGCAATTTAACTTACCTTCTAGCCGGCTTATCGCACTCATTGCTGTACAGATAGTAAACACTTTCACCCTATGCTTTAATATTAAAAAACAAGGGAGGGCGTTATGAGTAAAAATCGATTTTTATTTAATAAATACGTTTTGGTAATGGCTGTGTCGGGCACTTTGGCTGTGCCGCTACCAGTGCTGAGCAACGATAAGGGGCCGCTAGTTGAGCAGCTTTGTGCTAGTTGCCATAGTTTAACTAACCTTGAGCGCAGCGCGGGTTATAGCCAGCAGGACTGGCAAACATTAATAAGCTATATGGTTGATGCGGGCGTAGATACCGCGCTTAATAAAGATATAAGTGCTTATTTAGCTGAGCATTATCCTGTTAACACTAAGCGCGAGTCTAAGGTTGTTGCTGGCGATTTAAAGCTTAGCTTTAAGTACTGGCAAGTGCCAACGCTTGGGCAGCGCGCTCGCGATCCGGTGCAAGGTAAAAATGGCATTATTTGGTGGGTTGGCCAGTGGGGTAATATTTTAGGCAGGTTAGACCCTCAAACCGGCGATATGAAAGAGTACACACTGCCAAGTGGTACCTATGCGCACAGTGTGTCGCTTGATAAAAGTCAAACCCCTTGGTTTTTAGGCAATAAAAATGGCACGGTTGGATATTTAGACTTAAAAACCGAAAAATTTAAAGTGTATAAAATGCCAAATAAAAATGCCCGCGACCCGCATACTGGTGTATTTGATGAAGCCGGAATATTTTGGTTTACCCTCCAGCATAGCAATATGATTGGCAAGCTAGACCCTACAACTGGCGATATTCAATTGGCTACTTTACCCACTAAAGGCTCACGGCCATATGGTATTAAGCTCGATTCAAAAGGCACGCCGTGGGTGTCGTGTAATGGTAGTAACTGTTTGGTTAAAGTTGATAAAAATACCATGGAGCTTAGTGAGATAAAACTCCCAGGCGCTAAAACGCATACTAGGCGATTAGCCATTACGCCTGACGATATAGTTTTTTATGTTAACTCTGGTATGGGTAAACTTGGCCGCTATAACCCCAAAAACGGTAAAATAACGCAGTGGGATAATCCCAGTGGTGAAAACAGTCATCCGTATGCAATTGAATATGCCGATAACGCCATTTGGTTTAACGAGTCAGCCAAGCGTCCTGAAACCTTAGTAAGGTTCGACCTTAATACCGAAACTATGCAGAGCTGGCAAATTCCGAGTAAAGAAGGAGTTTACTCTGGCTTAATTAGGCATATGCGCATGGGGAATAATGGGCTGATCATTCATCAAACAGCGACCAACCAATTAGCTGAAATTACGTGGAGTAAGTAATAATTTATTTTGTGTTAAAGCTGCGTACTGCTTATTAGTAAGTTTTCTTATATTAGGTAGGAGTTTTTTACAAAGCTTAGCAATTTTTACCTTTTAAATAAGTAAATTGATACAATTATTTATGTAAGATATTGATTTTTATTAGTTAAATTTGTGGTTTGGGTTTTGCTTAGTAGTAAGTGTATTTTCTTAAATAAATAAAGGAGTTATTATGAGTACCGTTATTACTGGGTTATTCGAAAGTGCATCACAAGCAACACTCGCAATTTATAGATTAGAAGCTTTAGGTATTAATGAAGCTGACATAAGCATTGTAGCCAACGACTCATACGCAAAGGAAGATTTTGCTGTAGACGAAGGTACAAAAGCCGCTGAAGGTGGCCTTGTAGGCGCGGCTTCAGGTGGTATTCTTGCTGCAATTATTGGCGGTTTTACTGCAGTAGGTACTGTAGCAACAGGTGGTACGGGCTTATTAGTTGCCGGACCATTAGTCGCAGCATTTGCTGCTGGTGGCGCAGGCGCCGCAGTTGGTGGTACTTTAGGTGCTGCAATTGGTGCGTTTATTCCTGAGCACGAAATTAAATATTATGAAGATGCCATTGAAAAGGGCTCTATATTAATTGGTGTTAAGTACGATAGTGACAACAAAAACGCTATTGAAGAAATACTTAACAATGCAGGCGCAAGTAACGTTTCTACGGCTTAATGCTAACTAATTAGTTTCAAAATTAATTAAAAAGGTGAAACTTAGTTTCACCTTTTTTTTCGTTTTTAACGGCGGAGCAATTATAAATATTAACGTAATTTTTTATCATTAAATAAACTCCATATATAAGTAAATTGGTTTTAAACATGCTTTGATTATAGAAAAGACTTATTTAGATAGGCGCTTTTTATTACATGTCGTAAGGCCTCCCTAACAACACCAACTCTCGAGACTACCGCCTATATAATAACGGCCTTTTTAATAGCTACTTTTTAACTTGGCTTGTCTTTTTGGGTTGGATCGTCGGTAATCTTCTTTTATGAGTTTTGTAAAGTTGCCATTCTGTTTGTAAATATGCCTTGGTTTTTGTTTAACTTTTGGGTGAAAGTCAGTTTTTTTAATTAACTAGCTATTTATTTAAAATTAATAAAAATTATAAATTTACTTTTTAATCAATAGATTAAAAATAAATAATACATAAATTCATGTTTACGCGTAGGGCTGGTATATACATTGAAACTACTTGTTTAATAGTCGCTTAATTTAGCGTTATTGCTTTATTAATTTGATACTAAACGAGGAGATGATGATGAATTGTTTGCAGTTTGATTCAAACGCTAAAAGACCTTTAACCCGCGTTTTAAAACCAGCTTTTGCGATACTACTTACCGGTGTGTTACTACAAAATAGTGCACTGGCTAATGTAAAAGTTCAAATGCACCAAGTAACTAAGTCAGGCCAAGGGCAATCACTAGGTACTATTACACTAACAGAAAATGATAACGGTGTTGTTTTTTCACCAAGTTTAAAAGGTTTAACACCGGGGCTGCATGGTTTTCATGTTCACCAATTTGCTAGTTGTGAACCCAAGAAAAAAGGCGAGAAAGTTGTGCCGGGGGGCGCCGCTGGTGGGCATTTCGATCCAAAAGCTAGCGAGCATCATGATGCTCCCTGGGGGGATGGTCATTTAGGCGATTTACCGGCGTTGTATGTAAATGAAAGTGGCCAAGCTAAATCGCCTGTTTTAGCACCAAGGCTCACGCTTGAAAAACTTAAACAACACGCAGTAATGATTCACGAAGGAAGTGATAACTATGCAGATAAGCCAAAGCCATTAGGTGGCGGTGGCAAACGTGTTGCTTGTGGCGTAATTGAGTAAATATAAGGAGAAAGTTATGCCATATAAAAATCGTGATGAATTACCTGAGTCGGTAAAAAATAACTTACCTAAACATGCTCAAGAGATATATCAAGAGGCGTTTAATAGTGCGTGGGATACCTATAAGGACCCTAGCGATAGAAAAAACGATGATGACCGCGAAACAACAGCGCACAAAGTAGCTTGGTCGGCGGTTAAAAATAGTTATAGCAAAAATGATAATGGAAATTGGGTAAAGTCGAGTAACTAGTTTTGATCAAACTAACAAAGCTAAAGCATTAAAAAGCCGCTACAGCATATTGTAGTGGCTTTTTTATAGAGCCCAGTGATTAATCACTTTTCTATTTATCCGTTAAACAATACTTTACGGCATGTTTGAGTAAAATTGGTAAGCAAAACCATAAGTACTGCTTTAAACACGAATGTGAGTTTGGTTTAAATTTGCGTTATTATTTATTTGTATTAGCCAATCAGAGAACACTTTGAATTATTTAGCTCATCTTTATTTAGCGCAGCCCACAGCCGATTCTCACTTTGGGAACCTGTTGGGTGACTTTGGTGGAAAAAGACATGTAAAGCACTTACCAAACACAGTTAAAAATGGCCTCGATAACCATTATTTAGTTGATAAATTTACCGACTCTCACCGCGCAGTTAAACACGCTAAACAATACTTTTCACCCGAGCGTAAACGCTTTGCTGGTGTGGCTATTGATGTGGTGTTTGATCACTTTTTAATTGTGCATTGGCAACGATTTAGCAAGCAACCTTTAAGTGATTTTAAGTACACCAGCTATCAGCTTTTAAATAACCGTATACCTGTTATGCCAGCGCGAATGCAGCATGTTGTAACAAGTATGACTAAAAACGATTGGTTTAAAGAGTACGAAACCGTTGAGGGAGTAGGGCTTGCGCTTGATAATATAGCCAAACGCATTCGTTTTACGAACACTTTTGCGGGCGCGGCTGATGACATAGCACAGAATTACGATGAATTAGAAGCCGTGTTTCTAGCGTTCTTCCCGGAGCTAATTAAGCATGTAAGTGAGTTTGACCTTGAAAGCCCCTCAAAAAATGGCATAAAGCGCATTATTTAAAGTTTTCATCAATTGTTAATCTTTTGTGATAAGTTAAGGTGAAAAAACGCTACTCTAATACAAATTAATTTTTGAGTGTTTTTAATGAATCGCAATTACTTGGTTATTGTGGGCTTTGCTGTTTTAGCGGCATTTCTATCTGGTTCTGTATTAGCTTTTGACTTCGACTTAAAATCGGTACGCACAACTATTTCAAATCCAAATACTAGCCATGCGTTAATATACGATGACTTGGCGCAGAGTAATCAAAAAATACTGTTTTCGTTAGATCCCATAAATAACCAGCGTGTGGGTGTGTTTTTTGATATTAACGACATTGAAATTGGCTACTCAGCCGATATTTTTGAAGATGATGTTGAAACAAAAACACTAGATATACTGCTCTCGTATAGAAAATTTAAAAATTCTAAAATCACATTTAACTATCAAACGCTTGAAGGGCTGCAAAGCACGGCTAGCAATTTAAGCGGCAATCAAACAGATCAAATTTTCTCGCAAAATACACGTTCAACCAAGTTTGAGCTATCTGGCCAACACAACTTTTATACCTTCAATAATAAAGAGTCTTTGTTTGAGCATTTTTTTCTTAATAGGCCAAAGCTAAGTAACAAATTTGATATGTCGTTAAGTATTGTTGGCGCGTGGTCTTTCAAGCATGTATCTCTTGAGAATAAAGATAATATTGTGTTTCAGGCTGATTTTTTAAATTCACCTGTGCCACAGGTCACTAAATTAATTTCTAATTCTTATGGGGCGAGTATTGGCTCGCTTTTATCATTTTCGTTACCGCATAATGTTCACGTATTTGCTAAGTACAAAGTAGGTAAAGGGCATATTCAAAACACAAACCCTGGGCTGGGGTTAAAAGATTCGGGCGCCGAAAAAGTCGAGGCATTCGGTGGTGGAATTTCTTGGACTTCCGACAATAAAAAACTTATGGTCGTACTACGTGCGTGGGAGCAAACAGGCCGGCATATAGATACTTCTTTGGGTGATTTGTCAGTAATTAAGTTTTTTTAGTATTGATCACCGAAATAGTAAATTTACCAGGAATACTATGAGTAAGAATAACGCAGTACCTCAGGCTTATGTGAAGCAAGAGGAAGGTTACCGAATTAAAGCCTTAAGATTGTACCCTTGGGTATGTGGGCGTTGTGCCCGTGAGTTTGAGTACTCTAATTTACGTGAGTTAACGGTGCATCATATAGATCATAACCACAGTAATAATCCAGAGGATGGCAGTAACTGGGAGTTATTGTGTATTTATTGCCACGACAATGAGCACAATAAATACCACGAACATATTATGTATGGCGGGTCGACTACAGAGCGAAAAGTTGAGGCTGCAACGCATTCTCCATTTGCCGATTTAAAAGCGATGCTTAATAAATCAAAGTAGCTACTATGATTTCAACTGTTTGGATAAAAACAAGGTTGTTACATCAGCTACTTTAATAAGTGACAGTTTATCTGCATGGCTCCATGAAATTTTTGAGCCAACACTTTCACAACAAATAACACCTAGTGGTTTGTTATCAATAAAGTAGATGTAATCAAGCAAGGAGTAAATGTTTGATGGTTCAAAATAAACCTTGGTTAAGTTTTTAGTGATTTCGTGGTTTCTCGCATCTGATGCGTCTAATACTTTATGCTCTAAAATATAGTCAAAGTATGCAGGAAAGTCTTCAGCTTTTAAAACTGCATTACTTACTATCTCATTTTTTTCATCAAGGCAAATTAAGCTATTAATGGCAGTATAGTCGTGATTAAACAACCATAGACTGACTCTGTCGGCATTTGAAATTAACTTTTTTAGCTCATTGCATATCTGTTTTAGCTTACGTTCACTCGTAATGTTTGGGTTACTAACTTTAACTGCTAAATTTTTGAGATTTGAGTTTTTTGGATTATAAACATTGAGCAAGCTATTTAAATGATCTTTATTAAATGGCTTCGTTAAATAGCCATCCATACCAATGTCTAAATAGTGTTCAATATCTGGTTTCATGGTGTTGGCTGTCATGGCAATAATTGGCGTTGTTTTACCTGTTTGTTGCTCTCTAATTATCTTAGTGGCTTGCACTCCATCCATCACTGGCATTTGAATGTCCATAAAAATTAAATCAACATGGTTGGCAAAAAAGTAATCAACGCATTCTTTGCCATTTTCGGTAAATATTACTTTTGCATTATGAGCTTGTAGCATTTTACTTACGACAACTTGATTTACTTTATTGTCTTCGGCAACCAAAATATTGCACCCTTGTAAATCGGTTATTTCTTGATTTGGTTTTAATAATTCATCGAGTTCTGATGTTTCAAAGCTTTGTTGGTAAGTAAATACAGAACCTTTATCTTCTTTACTCGTGAAGTTTATTTTGCCATTCATTAAATCACTTAGCTTGGTGCAAATGGAGAGGCCAAGGCCCGTGCCTCCGTACTTTCTAGATGTAGATGAATCAGCCTGATGAAACTCTTGAAATAAATTTTGCTGTGCAGCTTTACTAATACCAATACCTGTATCGATTATTTCAAATACAATATTTTGCGTGTTTAAGAGGTTCTCCTTTACAGTGACTTTAAACTCTACCTGGCCTTGTTGTGTAAATTTAATCGCATTTGAGCATAAGTTATTTAAAATTTGAGAAACTCTGACAGGGTCGCCTTTTAGGGTTGTAGCGATATTTTTATCTATAGATGGAATAAATTTTATGCCTTTATCTGTGGCTTGTTTCATTAGTGGATTAATTACATTGTTAATGACTTCGCTCAGGTTAAAGTTAATATTCTCAATATTTAATTTACCCGCTTCAATTTTTGAAAAGTCTAAAATATCATTTACAATATTTGAGAGTATATTCGCGGAGCTTAAAATACTCTTTAAGGCGTTATCTTTTTGTATATTTGAAGTCTCTGCTAGTCCAAACTCAGCTAAATTTAAAATGCCGTGCAGCGGAGTTCTTAGCTCATGCGACATATTTGCTAAAAATCGACCTTTTAGAGTGTTAGCTGTATCAGCTTCTTTTTTTAGTTCTTCAAGATTTTTATTATGTATTTGTTGTTGTTTTAATGCAGTGGCCAGCTTTCTGTTGTTTAACCTGAGCTCAAGTTGTGCGATAACTTCTTTGCCAAGTATTTTCAGTGCGTTAATTTGTGTTTGAGTTAGCTTTTTTGGCTGGTCGCTGATAACACATAATGTACCAATTGTGCTGCCACTAGGTGTAACTAGCGGTGTGCCCGCATAAAACCTAATGTTTGGATCGCTGGTTACTAGAGGGTTATCATAAAAACGTTCATCAAGTAGAGCGTTTTGTATTTCAAATACTTGGTCTTGCAGTATTGTATGAGAGCAAAATGCGATATCTCTTTCAGTGGAGTCTACATCGATACCATACTTTGATTTAAACCACTGCCTTTGTGGATCAACTAAGCTTATAAGTGATATGGGGGCCTCACAAATATCAGAAGCAAGTTGAGTTAAATCATCAAATACTTTTTCGGCTTCAGTATCTAATATTTCATACTCGTAAAGGGCCTTTAATCTAGATTCTTCGTCAGCTGGTATTTGTGCTTTTATCATAGTAATGCTCAATATTTATATAGATTCACTATAAGAGTAATTTAGTGATAATGACAACTTTAACATGTAGAACCGGCTAAAAAAAAGACATTGCATTTTGCTACTCTATTATTACTTTTTTGAAATGTTTTTCTATTGTGACTAATATTGGTTTTTAAACTCGTATTTTAAAATCTGCTCTAAATACTTAAAAGTAACTTTGCTAAGCTTTTTAGTTGAGTAAGCTGTTATTAAAAAGGCCGAATCCCATTTAATGGTTCGGCCTTTTAAAGCTTTAGGTTAATAACAATAAGAGTTATTTTTTCTTTTCGCTTGGTGCTGGTTGGCCATAATTAGGTGAACGAGGTCCATATAATAAGCCGTTGTAAACATCTGAAGAAAGTAAGCGTGTTGAAGTCATTGCTGCGATTTCAAAGCCTTTATCGGTTACCGTTTCAGCAATTTGATTGATTGCTGCAATAACAAGCATACCTACAAGGCCACCACCGCCATTACTTTGTTGTTCAGCTGAAGAGGCTCTTGCTTTACCTTGCCATAATTGCTCGCCAGTGCGTAAATCAACTAGTGAGGCTGACACAGTTACAGCTGTTTCGCTAGAAATTACAACATAGCTAGTACCGTATTCTTCAATAGTGATGTAAAGCGCAGAGTCTGCACCAAAAATTTCATGTAATTTATTCACCGGTACTTGGTGTACGTCGCTTGCAACAGTGAGGCCATTACCTTTAAAGGTTTGATCAACTAAAGCAACAGGAAAAACATAAAAACCGGACTCAGCTATAGGCGCGACCATTTGAGTCATCACACTGTATGGTGCAATTACTTCAGGTGTATTATTTAGCGGAGGTAAAATAATAACTGAGTGAGGGTCTGCTTGTTTAAATGCTGTGTAGTCATGTGCTGGTGGAGGTGAAACACAACCAGCGAGTAATGCGACTAATACGATCGCTGTGTATGATTTTAAATTAAGCATGTTAAGCGCCTTTCGCAGATTTTAGAAGGAAGTCGATGTAATGAACTGATTCTGGGAAAAGTGATTTCTCAGTTTCGAAGTGAGTAGTGCCTAATGAAGGATTACCCGTTTCAAAGTACAGCATACCTAGGTGAGCATGTAAGCCAGGTGCAACATTCTTACTTTTGTTTGCGGCATCGGCAATAATTTGCTCAAGCATACTAATTTGCTCTTCGGCTGTTACGTCATCTGCTTTTAAATAGGCGTATACGGCAGTGCTATAGTCGCCGTAATAGTAAATAGGTTCTTTCGTTGAGTTACAACCCGTTAGGGCTATACAAACAAATGCTAAGGTAATTAGCTTTTTCATTATTTATTGCCCCATTGGCCAGCTTCAAGACCAGTAACTAACTTGTTAACGACTTCGCGAATAGCTAGGTCAAGTACTTTGCCATTTAATGTGGCATCGTATGAAGCTGTGCTACCAAAACCAATAACTTCACGTTCTGATAGGCTGTATTCACCAGCACCTTGCACTGAATAAATAACTTCTGATGTAGTAACATCAACAACATTAAGCGTTACTTTAGCATAAGCAATTTGCGATTTACCTTTACCCAATAAACCAAAAAGCTGGCGATCGCCAATGGCTTTACGGCCAAACTCTGTTACATCACCAGTTACAACAAATTTAGCACCGCTAAGAACTTGTTTTGTACCTGTTAACTTTGCCTCTTCCGCAAGGGCTGCCATATTGTCGCGATCAAGCACACTAAAGCGATTTGTTTGTTGTAAGTGGCTCATTAGTGTTGTTTTTGCTTGGCTACCTAAACGGTCTTGGCCTGATGCAAATATACCATTTTGAAAGCTCGAACGGTTTACAAACTGACCTACGACTAGTTTGCTTTTTGCACCTGAGTAGGTTGTGTTATAGCTAGCAACAGTTGGTGTTTCTATTACTTTTGATGATGTTGTAGCACACCCAGCTAAAGACGAAGCTGTAATTGCAGCGATTACAATTGTTTTAATGTGGCTTTGGTTAATTCGCATAAATTTTTGTCCATATAGATAATTGCAGAAGTTTTTATTGATAGGCGCTTGATTTTTATACTTATAAGTCAATTACTTATTTCAAGAGTCCATTCAACTTACTTTATAAACAAAAGTTGATGTAAATACAATGTTATTTATGTTTTATACAGATACACACAATGAAAAAGAATAAATTCTTTGTAATAACAATGCTAATTCATTAGTTTTTAAATTATTGAAAGCCTTTTTCTATAGTTGATATACAAGGAGATTTATTGCGCGCTGAGTTGTTAATTAGTAATTTTATTCAATTAACTGTAATTTTTAAAACCAATCGGCTGCAACTTGTAGTGGGGAAGGATCGCCTTTTTTAGATACCTAAAACACTAGGGCTTGCTTTGTTGGCGATATTTTTTTAGCGCGAGGCAGGGTTAAGTCAGCTAATGATAATTGCTGCTTGGTCTGCATGTCATTTTGCTCGTAGCCAATAACAACAAAGTCGGTTTTAACTTATGGCCTGCGTTTTCGCCGCTGTGTATTTGTGTTTCTATGCCAAAGCCTAACAGAGCTACATGGGCTATTAAGTTTTGGTCAGTATTATCTTCGATATTAACAGTATCGTATTCGAGATTAATTTTACTGTTGTTTATAGTCGCTTTTAAATTACCTAAATAACGGGCTTTAGCTACAGGAATAGCTTGTTTATAAAACCAACTTTGCCACCCGTTGCCGTTAACCATAAATCCTGGAGTAGCTACAATCCTACTTTTACCGAGTGCCTTATACGTGCGTTGTCTTTTACTAAACACAGCAGAGACAAACGGGTCTTTCCAACCCAAATAATCCCAATAAGTAACATGAAAATTAATAGGGATTAAATCAGTCCATAGTTTTTCATCATCTGTAAACGTTGAAATCCAGCGCTCTGCTGGTGGGCAGCTACTGCAACCTTGCGACGTGTAAAGCTCTAAAAAGGTAGTCGGATTAGCTGTACTAGAAATAGTTACTTGCTCAGCAGCTTGGCTTTGAAAGCAAAAAATTATTAACCCAACAAGTGAGATTAAAAATGGATGGGATAGTGCTTTAAAAGGCATGTTACTTCTCGCAAAGGCTGATATTGCATTCAGCCTAAATGATATTTACGAAAGTAGTATCCCGAAATACTCACAATTAAATCACGTTTTAACTGTGTATTTTACTTAGTTAAAACTTAATTTGAACACCCGCTCAAGTTGTGCTTTAATCGTTGCTCAATTATTGAGGAACTTTACATGATTAAATTTTATTTTCACCATACTCCTAACCCAATGAAGGTTGCACTCTTTTTAGAAGAAACAGGCTTACCGTTTGAACTTGTTCCTCTTGATACTTTAAAAGGTGAGCAACATACACCTGAATTTAAAGCAATTAATCCAAACGCTAAAGCGCCAGCAATTGTTGATGGTGAAACACGTGTGTTCGATTCGAATGCTATTTTAATGTACCTTTCTGAAAAGTATGGGAAGCTTGAAGGCAAGGGCGAGGACCGCGCTGAAATGCTGTCGTGGTTAATGTTTATCGCATCTGGTTTAGGTCCGTATTCAGGGCAAAGTGTTCACTTTAGACACATGGCGCCAGAAGGGCTTGATTACGCGGTTAATCGTTATTTACGTGAAGCGCAGCGCCATTACGAAGTACTTGATACTCACCTTGAAGGTCGTGACTTTATAGTGGGTGATACGTATACCATTGCTGATGTATCTGCATGGGGCTGGATTGATAAAGCACCGGTTGTATTAGGTGAAGAGGGTTTAGCACCGTACCCAAATCTTAAGCGTTGGTTTGAAAGCATTGATAGCCGCCCAGCGGTTGCACGTGCACGCGCAATTGGTACTGATATAGCCTTTAAAAAAGAGTTTGATGAAGACGCTAAAAAAGCGTTTTTTCCTTCAAACTACCCAAAAGTATAAAAAGTAATTAGCACTAAACAGCAGATCAGTTAGCTGATCTGCTTATTGTATTTTATTGCTGTGTGAGCGGTTCTTTATTTTCGTCTGACTCAAACAAGCTAACCTCTTGCGTGTGCTGGCTTACGCTATTTCTTTTTAGGGCGATGTATAAATCTGAGTGAATATATATACCTTCTTTTCCTGACTTCATTCCTGCAATATCAAACCACGAAAGTAACTGACGTTTTCTACCTGCAAGCTCAAGCCTTATATCACGCTTTTTAAATATAACGTCGAGATCTGCAAGCATGGCCATTACACTTAAATCTAAATGAGTAAAGCAGGGCACAGCGTCAATTATTACACATTGTGTATCGTCTTTTTGCCTTGCGTATTGCTCAAGTAATCTGCGTTTAAAGTAGCTGGCATTAAAGTAAGTTAAAGGTGAATTAAAGCGATAGATGAACACACCTTGCACTGCTTTTGCTTTATCTGTGGCGTCTAAACTTCTTACTACACCGTTAACATCTACGCCTAATATGTTGTCTGTTGGGCGCATAACAGTGCGAATAAATTGAAATAACCCTAGTAATACAGCAAGTGTGATCCCTGGTATAACGCCAATAAATAACACCGCAAGTAAGGTGGCTGAGGCGAGATAAAATGCCTGTTTGTCTTTTCGTTTTAATTGCCAAACAGCTTTTAAATCGAGTAAGTGTACAGAGGCAATAATAAGTACAATACCTAGCGCTGCGCTTGGAATAAATTCAAGTGGGGCTGTTAAAAATACAGCTATGAGCGCAATAATAGCTGCTGCAATTATTGATACTAACTGTGTTTTACCACCTGTTGCATCGTTAACCGCGGTGCGTGAGTCGGCGCCACTGACGGCAAAACCTTGCGAAAGAGCTGACGCTATATTGGCAATACCCAACGCTCTAAATTCTTTATCGGCGTCTATGTCGTAGCCATTTTTAGCAGCAAAGCTGCGGGCAGTTAGCATCATACTAACAAAGCTCACGATGGCTAAGTTAAGTGCGGGTACCACCAGCTCACGAATAATCCCTAAATCAAAAACAGGGGTATTAAAAACGGGAAGTCCGCCAGTTACGGTACCAATAGTTTTTATATCAAGCTGTTTTAAATCAAAAATCCATACTAAAAGCGCACCAAAAGCAATAGCAAACATAGATGCAGGCCACCTGGGCTTTATCCGTTTCATGGCAAAATAGATCGCCAGTGTAAACAAAGCCATTAATAAGGTGGGAACATGTGTTTGCGCTAGGTATGTGGGCACACCACCGAGGCGTTCAAGTAAGTAGCGCTCATCAAAAGTAAAACCAAATACTTTAGAAAATTGACCAACAATAATAGTGATGGCTACGCCGTTTAGTAAGCCCATTAAAATAGGTTTAGATAAAAAGTCGGCTAATACACCTAACTTAAATTTACTGGCTATAAAGCACCAAAAGCCGGTCATGGCGGTCATGGTGACAACAAGTTGCCAATGCTTAAAGCTGTCACCTGCAGCAAGAGGTGTTACTACAGCGGCAATAACGGCGCAGGTTGCGGCATCAGGGCCGACTATTAATTGTTTTGAAGTACCAAAAAGTGCATATAGCATCATTGGCAGTATGCAAGAGTATAACCCTACGGCGGCGTTAACACCGGTTAGTTGTGCGTAAGCAATGGCAACAGGTAAAGCCACTGCAGCTACTGATAGCGCCGCCCTTACATCATCAGCAAACCATTGGCGTTCATAGTGCAGCAATGTATTTAAACCGGGCATAAAATTATATAAACGCGACAGCACTTTAGTTTTCCTGCTAATAGTTACAACGTTTTGATAGTAAATTTAATATTCAAATAAGTATAGCTAGGACGACGGTTATTTTAATAAATTGCAGGTGATTATTTATCAAGATATTAAATTTATAATTTGGCAAAAAAGTGAAAATTGAATTTTCCTGAGGTGTCTTTTAATCAGCTTATGTGCGTAGTATTAATGTACTGATATTGAGCACCTCAAGAAATCACTAAATCTAAAATCTAGTTTTAAATTTTTTAAGATTATTTAGCACCACATGCCGGATATAACTCAAGCACCTCTGTTACTACTTGTCCAAATAAGGCTTGTTCTTGCTGTGTTAAATCTATAGCAGGAATAAATGGCATTGTGTCTGTTAATTCCGAGGTAATGATTTGATAAAAGGTCATCGCTGTAAGGACATTCCCAGCATAGGATGCATGATTACCGTCGGCACTATGAAGGTTTATACTAGGCATTATTTCTAATACTCGATTCCACACGAAGCCAACTGGCGCTATGCAGCTAGGTTGTTTTTGACTGATTGCTAAATGGAGGTCGTAAACCTGCTTTGCTTCTGCTGGATCCCCTTTTTGAGGATGCTCTGGAAATAAAATAGGTGTAATTTTATGCTCTTTTGCGTTCGAGATTAATCGCTCAGTTGCGCTTGTAGGGTAGTCAGTCGAACCTGATTGTGAGTACTTTTGGCCTTGAAAAATTGCATGACTCCAGTTATCACTTTTTAATTTATCGACATTCGCATTTACTGCGACTATTTCATCTAAAAATCGACCACTGACAGTCGTTATTTTGACTGAAGTGCTAGGTAACTGGCTTGTAATAATTATTTCTAATAAGCCCCCTAACTGTGAACTATGGCTATTACCATAGATAATTATTTTGTAGTCACTTAAGGGACTGTTATTAATAACCGCTTTTGATTGTGGTATTTCAATGCTTTCAGCCTCTTTTGTTTTACTTCCCCCAGAGCCGCATGCTGTTAATAATAGTAATGATAATGTGATTGATATTGTTGTTATGTATTTTAGAAACATTGTTAATCCTTTTTTCGTACCAATTATAAGTACAGCTTTAGAATACTAGACATTTTATAACCAAGCTGCAAGGTTGCTGGTTTTTAGTGCAATGTATGGTGTTTAGTTTGTGCGCTAAAGGTGAAGTGCAGAAGGTTGATATTGTTTACGCGGTATCTAAATTTTAGTTTGGGGTATTATTCAATGATAATTTTATTGCTTTAAATAAATATTTAGTTATAAAAATTGTGCGATGTTTTAACACAAGTGCCACTTTTTTATAGACGTAAAAAAGCCTGCATAAAAGCAGGCTTTAGTTTTTAGGGAAAATTAAAATTTAGCGCGAATACCAAAGCTGTAACGGCGATCCGCTTCAGTGTACTTCCAAGCACCACCTAGTTCAGATAGGTAAATAGAAGGCTCACCCGTTAAGTTGGTCGCATTACCTACTAAGGTCACGTTTTCGTTAATATCCCAGCTTGCAGAGAAGTCTAACTGGCCTCTGTCGTCACGGTAGTTATTACCGTAAACAGTACCTTCTGCTGAAATACTGCCGTCTGAGTTAATATTTTCTACACGTTTCTCGTTTTCAGTATCTAAGAAACTGTCACGGTAGTTATAAGCTAGACGAGTAGAGAAACCTTCGTATTCCCAAAATACTTGTAAGTTATACGTATTTTTAGAAATATCTAATAACGGGTTACCGTTTGGTTGCTCGCTGTCTGCGTATGTGTAGTTTGCGTTAATGCCTAAGCCAGAAAATGCACCAGGTAGGTCTGTAAAGAACTGTTGATAACCAACTTCAAAGCCTTGTACTGAGCCGTTTTCACCGTTTACATTTTTAACAGTATCGATACCCGTTAGTCCTGCGTCACGTAAGCCTGCTACATGGTTAAAGCCATCAGCATCTACTGGGAAGTCAGTTGCATCCGAGTAAACTAGGTTGTCTTGTGAAACACCTGCAACGTCAAGCTGACATACTTGGTTCCATTGAGTTACGTTTTGACCTGTTGAAGTGCTTGATGCCGCTACACAGCTACTTTCGTTACTTAAGAAAGATTCAACATCTTTATAAAATACTGCGAAAGAAATTACGTTACCTTGGTCAAAGTAATGCTCTACAGATAAGTCGTATTGCGTTGCACGATATGGTTCTAAATCAATAGAGCCTTGCGTTGCACCTGTAATGTCGTTATTAACGTCAAATGCAGGGCTTAGTTCGCTAAAGTCAGCGCGGCGCATAACTTTTGCAGCAGCAAAGCGGAATAATGTTTCGTCTGAGTAGTTATACGTTACGTTTAAGCTTGGTAAAAAGTCGCTGTAGTCATTGTCGCCAGTTACTTTTTCGCCATTAAGAAATACGCTTGATTCTAAATCTGTAGTTACATAACGACCACCCACAATTGCAGTGATGTTATCAAAGTCTAAGTAGGCTGATATATACACGGCAGCAGTATCTTCAACTACGTTGCGGTATGCGCTTTCTTGGAACTCTTGGTTATCTGAAAGACTACCTGTTGACGCTAGGTTAGTACCTGCAAGTAACTGCTGAAGCTGAGCGTAAGTATTGGCCGGGTTAGATAAACCGTTGTAGCTTAAAAAGGTTAGTAGGTCGTTTTGTCCCGAATGACCTAATTGGTCAAATGAGTTGTCGTGGCTAACTGTTGTAAAGCTATTTGAAAAAGCAGCGTTGTAGTCATCAACCCATAAAGTGGCTAACGAACCGTCTGAGTCGTTAAATGCATTTTTATAAATGTCTTTAATTTCTACTTTGTATTGCTCATATTCGTAATCGCGGTTAGTAACACGTACACCCGCTTTTACTTTAGATACCCAGCTTAAGCTGCTGAGTGGCTCAAACATTTCAACATCAAAACGAATAGCTGTTTCGTCATTGTCTGTTCTTCTATCTTCACTTTTAAACGTACGAAGTGCTAAGTTTTGTGGGTCAGTAAATGCATTAGGATCTGAATGAATGATGCTTGGTAATTTATTACCGTCTTGAGAAAATGCACCATCATATAAATGATTTGTTAGCTGAGTTCCACCACTTGCTTCAAATGTTGATTTTTCGATTGGGCGAAGTGTAAATTCAGAATCAGGTCTTACGCTTTCTGATGATGCTACCGCAATTTCACCAGAGATTTTGATACTGTCAGTAAGGTTCCACTCTGCACCAAGTGCATTTGAAAACGAGTCAGTTTCACGAAAGTCACTGTATGTTTTAGGAATACCAAACTCGTTTGTTAACGTGTAATTATTTACGCCGTTAGCATCTTGAGTTGTATTTGCATCTGTTGATAGTGAACCTGCGACACCTAAAATAGAGTTACCAGCTTGTTCACCTGAGCGCTTTGTGCCGCTTAAATCAAGATACACCATGCCATTACCAGATTGTGGTGCCCATTGAAGAGATAAATTTACAGCAGTTCGTTTACGCTGCTCTACGTATTGTTCAACACTGTGCTCGTCTCTTACGATAGCGTTGCCACTAGGTGTATTACCTTCTTGGCTATTAATTTCGATATCTTGAGGTTTAACACGGCTAGATGTTTCATCTTGGCGAATTTCGCGATCTTGGAATGAAAACATAGCAATGGCACCAAAGGTACCCATTTCATCAAAGTCCCAGTTGTTACCAATTGAACCACTAAAAATAGGAGCTACATTTTCTGTTTTATCAGCGTATTCGCCATCTAATGAAACTGCGCCAGTTAGTTTATCTAACTCTAATGGGCGAACTGTCTTTAAACTAACTGTTCCGCCTAATGCACCCTCAATCATATCGGCAGTAGGAGACTTAACTACTTCTACTGTTTTTAAGAAGCTTGATGGGTAATCTTGCAAGCTAATGCCGTCACGAGAGTCACCAATAGTAGAGCGACCATTTAATTCAACACGGTTTTGAGGTAAGCCACGAATCGAAACACTGTCACCCACACCAAAATCGGTATTAATAGATACGCCAGTAATACGTTGCAACGCTTCTGCAATATTATTATCTGGTAACTTACCAATGTCTTCAGCAACAACCGCATCTACAATACGTCCGTCAGTACGCTTAAGCATAGCGGCGGCTTTCATACTACCTAGCATGCCTTTTACTTCAATAACTTCAATGTCTGCAGCTGCCGTTTCTGAAGCTGCGGGAGCCTCTTGCGCTGCAATATTTGAAGAAGCCATTAATAAAAGGGCTGCGGCACTGATTGTTGTAGAGCTACTTCTTTTATGCTTATTAATTAATGTTGAAGTAATTTGATTGAGTTTCATGTATCTCTCCCGTTTGGGTACGACTTGCGTCATTGTGTGTGTGTTGTTATTTGGCTTGGTTAACCAATTTAACTATTTCTTTCCTGTGGTGTGTCATACAGGTGGTATGGTTGAAATTAATCCAATTCAACTTTGTTTACAACCTTTGTTTACCAAAATTTCACAATGTGTATTACAAAAACCTCTTTTATTTTGCTTATATTTAATAAATTTAATGGCTTATAGGGTGTTTTTATTTTTTGTATTTTGAATGAATTTTATTGAAGTATCTGTACCAAAGGCATTTTTATATATTATTTGTACTATTTAATACATTTGTTAGTACTATTTTGAAATTTTATGTCGTACTTTTATACGTGTTTAGTTTACTTTTTAAGTGATATTGAATTGGAAGAGCGACCATTAAAAGTTCTAAATGATTTATAAATTTGCGAAATAGTGGAGAGGTTAAAATAATTAAAAATCATTTTGGTAATACCAATTTTCTATTGTTTTTATATTGATTTTGTACTAGCTGGGGTGGGGGCGGTAAGCTAGGTAGCGATAAATAGATTTTTACGCAAAAAAAAGCCCAGCATAACAATGCTGGGCTTTCTTACTTTAGATGTATTAGCTTTGTAATTCGCCTGTAGATGATTCTAAATGTGCTCGTATGAACCACTGAAATTGCTCTAAATCGGCTAGTTGGCTGGTGATCATATCTTCAGAGACCGGATCTAGCTCAGAAAGAGTCTCAATTGCTTTGCGGTGATCGGCATTAACGCCATTATATACTTTATCAAGCGCAGCCAAATGTTCGGTTACTAGGCCTTTGCCTACTGAGTATTCGTCCCAAGTACGGCGATCTACAATTGATTTTGGTGTGCCAACAGGTACTGCACCAAGAGTCGCAATTCGCTCTGCAATTGTATCTGTCATTTCGCGTACAATGTCTACTTGCGGGTCTATCATTTCATGTACGCCAATAAAATTAGGTCCCACTACGTTCCAGTGAATATGCTTTAAAGTTAGTTGTAAGTCTATCAATGCAACCATGCGGTTATCGAGGGTAGCTATTGTTTTTTGGGCTGATTCGTCACTCATACCTGGCGCGGTAAATTTAGTTGTTTTGTTTGATTCGTTATTGTTACTCATAATTTCTCCTACATTAAGTAATGTGTTGCTCATATAATATGTTGCGTTATGAGCATGACTTAAACTTAATGAAGCAACTGTTATGCCGTAAGTTGCTTTATTTGAAAAGTGATTCAAAAACAATTGGTTATATTTTAAATTAAGGTTTCTAAGGCTGCAGAGGAGATTGGGTTTTTGAAAAGCCTGCATATATTTGTAAAATATGCAGACTTCGATTTAGTTACTCTTAGGTGTATTTAAACGTTGGCTATGTATTCGTGCGCTTTTAAAACATCGAGCGGCACTATTTCTAATGATTTTTTATTTGTAGCCTCAAGCACCACTGGTGGCGCAACGTTTGCTGAAATAGCATGAAGCCATCTTACTGCACACAAGCACCATTTATCACCGGCTTTTAAACCTTCGAAATCGTAAAGAGGGTTCGGGCTTATTAAATCGTTACCTTGTGATTTTGAAAATTGTAAAAATTCATCAGTCATAATTGCACACACACTGTGATTGCCAAGATCTGATTCTGGTACATAACAAAACCCTTCACGTGTGTAGCCACCATTACCGCAACATAGTTTTAAGCGTGTGCCGAGTACATTAAATTGATTCGCCATGAAATACCTTAATTTGTGGTGTTTAATAAATTTACTCTAACAGGAGTAACTCGCTTGAGATAGCTATAAAACTTAAAAGAGGGAAGGGCTACACAAACTTAAGCCCGCAGCAAATTGCGGGCTTAGTATTGTTTATTATTTAATACGCAGCGCCATACAATCGCTATGACCGTTTATGATCATGCTTTTATCAACACGCACGCCACCACCAGAGTATTTACCGGCGGCTGTAAAACTACATATTTGTACAAAGTAGTCGTCTACTTTAGGCAGTGCAAATAGTTGTTGGTATATTTGGTCTTGCTCTGCAAAGTGCCCCATTGTTTTTTCTATAACTTGCTGCTGCTCATCAATAAGTTGAATATTAGCGCCACAGCGTCCTACTATTGGTTTAACTACATAACCGGATTGTAATAACTCGTCGTTAAGCTCAAACGCGGTATTAAGTAAATATTTATGATTAGGGAATAAGCTCCACAGTATTGGCAAAATAGCCTTGTTACTTGGAATTAATGTCCACAGCGGTTCAAACACCATGACATTTTTACGCAGTAATACATCGACTAAGCGCGGCGTTTCACCAGCTTTGAATTGTGGTTCAAAGTTATCACCTAATGATTGGTCGGCTTCGCATTCTTCACGAATTTGATCAAGTGCGGTTTCCCACGACCACGTTTTCCATACATAACTCAGTTGTGCGCCATCAGTATCTACTATGTTGCCTGACTCATTCCAGCAAAGTGTGCTTAAGCCAATTACTAACTTACATTCAAAGCCTGCGGCTTCAATAGCTTCTTTCATAAATAATGCGTGGTAATGTTCTTCTGGTTCATCATCTTGCAGAATATGAACAAGACCTTTTACCTCACTTTTACGCCATGCTTTTACGAGATCTTTAAATAAATTTTGGCCTGCATCTACACCTGTTTTAACGCCAAAGTGTTTTGCCCATTTACCCTGAACTTTGCCGCTTTCCATGTAACACGATGCCGAATCGCAATTGTATTCGTAAACTTTTAAACCTGCTGCTGTTAAGGCAAAGTCAAACCGGCTGGTAATTAATTGGTTTAAGCGGTTATCCCACGATTGGCGAATTTTATTAAGCACAACATCGGGTAAATTAAACTTTTCTAATAACTCAGGGTGCTGCAATACATAGTCGGTTGCATGCATAAATAAGCCATGCAGCTCATTTGTTGCATGCTCAATGCTTTGCTGCGCCGTTTGAGATATTGCAAAGTAATTATGCTGATCCTCATCTACGGATGTAAGTTTATGGCCTTGCATCATTTCTACGTAGGCAGCTTCATCGTCATTCGCAATATTTAACCATGACTTGTTTGCTTGGCCTGTATCTGCTGCTTTATGGGCTTCTATAGTAAATAAGTCAGTGTTTAGCTCAAACGTTGGCTCAGCATATTCTGTTTCATCAGTTTGTGTCATCCAACCTAAAATAGTGGCGTCGCTGTAAGAGCACTCAATCCAATAGTCGCCATCTTTAGTTACTTTTGCTTTTAGTTCACGGCACCAGTTTTGATTTGTTGGCCATATTTGATGCCCTACATTTTGCTCAGCAAGACGTATTTTATCTTCATGCACTTCAACAATGACAGCAACATGACCTGTTTCTTCAAACTCGCCGCCTTCTTCCCATATAAGTAAACTACCTACTTGAGGGTGATGTTTAGCACCATTTTTAAACGCGTTTAGTGGCAATCTGTTTTGGCTATTTACATCGCGCACTGAACGCAGCTCAAAAATATCGTAAGCCATGGCTATGTCATCAAAAATATAACCATGATTGAGGTACATCCATCTACGGGCAAATTCAACGCATTGCCATTTATAGCCCATGTAAATACCGTCTAGGTAACTACGATAGGCGCTACGATTAGGATAAATGCTTTCATCAGCCGTATCATAATCAGATGAGTAAACAGCAACATTACCAGGTGCATAACCTAATAAAGTACCAAAATCACTAGCAGAAGATTTCATAAACAAAGATGTTCAAAATAAGGTGTGATAATTTGCTGACTATATGAGCCAAACTGCGTTATGGCAAGATATAAAATATGCTTTTACGAAGGGGGATAAGTAAAAAATTACTCATTCATTAAAGAGTGGAAAGATGGGAGAGTACTCTTACTAATAGTATAAGGTTTGGTACCTTTTGACTTTTAGCTGGTTGAAAGTTAGCAATATTTTTGACGTAATTATTACTGTTTAAATCTCAACTAAAAAATGGAGAAGCTATAGGTAACTTCTCCACTTTTATTATTCATATTTAGTGTTTTTTATAATATGTAAAGCAGGTTAACGCGCTGCTAAATCATTTCAGCATCTATATGGCGTATTAGGTTTGATACCCAATTAACATATTGGCGGTGAATTTTTTTGCCGTTGTAGTTTAAGTTAATAGAGTCTTTATAGTTGATTGAGTATGCCGTTTTGTCATACGCAATATCGACAGTTAATTGATGTGTGCGAATATCCAGTACACCTTTTATTTTACCTTCACTCAAAGGCGTACACTTCCAACCAAGCTGAATACATGCCTTTAGAATACCTTTTTCTACGTCAGCTTCACTGTTGGTAATTGTTGATGTTTGCGGAATAGGGTTTTGTTCAAAGTCTCTTACTGCAACAGATGTTGAACAACCAGCAAGTACAGTAAGTGCTACCGCTGTAACTAAAATTGAGTAATTTTTCATAATAATCCTTTGTTTTAATTTCATCCAATTGTGATGTCTCGCCAATATATGCGCGCTTAGGTGAGATTATCGGTAAATTGATAGATGAGTGCCAGCAATAATTAGAAAATTAAGAGAGTTAACCGAGGGTTATCTCGGGTATTAGCTTTATTTATGAACTAGTTAAAGTTTAATTATTTAAGCTATAAACCAAGGGGTAAAGCAAAATTATGTGTTGAAAGATTTACATGAGCGATGACATGTTTTGAGGGGAACGCTCTTTCGTTATGTTTTAAAATACTCCTATATCCGTACTTTAGTTAATTTTTTGTTAAACTATTGCGTTTGGCATAGCAAAACTAGCTAAAAGTTTTAAAACAGGAAAAACAATGGAAGACATAATAAACAACATTGATATTAATCAATATTTACCCGCTGCAATTACGTGGGCAACCAACATATTACTAGCAATTGCAATTTTACTTGCGGGCTTATGGTTAGCGGGCAAAGTACGCAATTTAATTATTGGCTTGTGTCATAAATACACTCATCTTGACGATACGCTTTTTCGCTTTTTAGGCAGCATGGCTCGCTACATCATATTAGCGTTCGTTATTATTGCTGTGTTAAATCGCTTTGGTGTACAAACAGCCTCTATTATTGCTTTACTCGGTGCTGCGGGACTTGCTATAGGCTTGGCGTTACAAGGTGCAATGTCGAACCTTGCCGCAGGCGTTATGTTGCTAATATTTAGACCTTATAAAGTGAATGACTTTATTGAGGCTGCAGGGCGTTTTGGTAAAGTAACAGAAGTAGATATGTTTACTACTATTTTACAAACGTTCGATAATAAACAGGTTATTATACCAAATAGTCAAATTTGGGGCGCGCAAATTATAAACCATTCACATCATCCAATTCGTGGTGTAGATATGCATTTTGGTGTTGCTTACGGTGAAGATACAACGGTTGTACGTAAAGTTATAGATGGGGTACTTGCAGCGCACCCACATATACTAAAAGATCCAGCTCCTTTTGTTGAAGTAGAAACACTTAACAACAGCTCAGTAGACTTTTTAGTAAGGCCATTTTGTAAGGGCGAGCATTACTTCGATATTCTTTACACTGTGCCAGAGTTAATTAAAAAAGCACTTGATGACAACAACATTGAAATACCTTTCCCACATCGTAAAGTTATTTTAGTTAACGAGAATAAAGATTAACTAAATTTAAAAATGCATAAACCTAAGAGCACTTTTAAGTGCTCTTTTTTGTGTGAAAAAGTTACATACCTGTGTAACTTTTTCTTTTATAAATCATCTCAAATACTACATTGTTATCTGTACAGCCCTTTTTTACTAGGTTGGATGGCTGGTCTTTATTTTGCATTTGCATAGTCGCTTTTAGCTTTAAAGCTCATAAAAACTATTGACCCATTAAATCAAACTGTATGAAGGACTAAACATGGCTGAATCATTTAAATACTCAGGTAATAAAGGGCATGGCGGCGAATTGCATCAAAAAGCGTCGGATGAACACCCTACCATGACCACCGCGCAGGGCTGCCCTGTAAGTGACGATCAAAACTCATTACGTGCGGGCAAACGTGGCCCCGGATTATTAGAAGATCACATAATGCGCGAGAAGATCTTTCACTTTGATCATGAACGCATTCCTGAGCGTGTAGTGCACGCTAGAGGCTATGGTGCACACGGATATTTTGAAACTTACGACACGCTTGAAGATTTAACCTGTGCAGATATTTTTCAGCGAAAAGGTGAAAAAACGCCTGTGTTTACTCGCTTCTCTACGGTTGCAGGTAATAAAGGATCACCAGATTTAGCACGTGATGTACGCGGTTTTGCGGTAAAATTTTATACCCAAGAAGGAAACTGGGATTTAGTGGGTAACAATATACCGGTATTCTTTATTCAGGATGCAATGAAGTTTCCTGATTTAATTCATAGCGCTAAAGCCGAGCCTGATCGTGGTTTTCCGCAGGCGCAAACAGCACATGATAACTTTTGGGACTTTGTGAGTTTGTCACCTGAGTCAATGCACATGGTTATGTGGGCAATGTCTGATAGAGCTATTCCACGCTCTTTACGCTTTATGGAAGGTTTTGGTGTTCATACCTTTAAATTTATTAATGCCAAAGGTGATGAAAAATTTGTTAAATTTCATTGGAAACCAAAAGGCGGAATGCAATCTGTAGTATGGAACGAAGCACTTAAGCTAAACGGCGCGGACCCTGATTTTCATCGCAGAGACATGTGGGAATCTATTGGCAACGGCGACTTCCCTGAGTGGGAACTAGGTGTACAGGTGTTTGATCAGCAATTTGCTGATCAATTTGAATTTGATGTTTTTGATGCCACCAAGCTTATACCTGAAGAGCAAGTACCAGTGCAAATTGTTGGTCGTATGGTGCTTGACCGTGTTGTAGACAACTTTTTTGCAGAAACAGAGCAAGTAGCATTTTGTACTCAAAACATTGTACCGGGGCTCGACTTTACACCTGACCCGCTACTGCAAGGTCGTAACTTTTCATACTTAGATACCCAAACCAAGCGTTTAGGTGGTCCTAACTTTACGCATATTCCGGTCAATGCGCCTAAATGTCCAATGCGTCATTTTCAGCAAGATGGCCACATGGCAATGCACAATCCAAAAGGGCGTGTTAATTATGAGCCAAACTCATGGAGCGGCGACGAAAACAACCCGCGCGAATGCCCAGTACATGGCTTTAAAAGCTCAAAGGAACCTGAAGTAAACGGCGGTGATAAACTGCGTTATCGCTCAGAAACATTCAGCGATCATTACAGTCAAGCTCGTCAATTTTATTTAAGTCAAACAGAGGTAGAGCAGGCGCATATTCAATCTGCGTACGTGTTTGAGCTGTCTAAAGTTGAGCATTTGCCAATACGAGAACGTTTGGTATCGCACTTGTTAAATATTGACGAAACCCTCGCAAATAAAGTTGCCGAAGGACTTGGCTTGCAAGAAATGCCAGATCCGGCAGAAGCTGCAATGCCAACACGTAAAGACTTACCTGTATCTGATGCGTTAAGTATTTTGAAAAATGCGCCCAACACCTTCAAAGGCCGTAAATTAGGTATTTTAGTAAGTGATGGCTTTAATGCAGAAATTTTTGAATCGGTTACCAATGCACTTAAAAGTGAAGGTGCAAACTTTGAAATTATTGCCCCGCAAGTTGGCGGTGCTAAATGCAGTAAAGGTAAACACTTTAAAGCTGATCAGGTTATTAATGGTGGTCCATCGGTTTTATACGATGCGGTACTTGTACTCACCACCGAAGATGGAGCTGAAAAACTAGCTGCCATAGCAGAAGCTAAAGACTTTGTAAGTGATGCGTATGCACATATGAAATTTATAGGCTTTACAAATGAGGCTAAGCCTTTATTTAAAGCGGCAGGCCTTGATGGAAAAGTAGATGATGGTTGGATAGATTTAGAGGCACATTCAGCCGATAAATTTATAAATACATTGCGTAATTTAAGATATTGGGAGCGTTAGTAAGCTCAATAATTAAAAAACCACAGCATGTAATTGTTGTGGTTTTTTTTAGCTCACCTAGTTAAGGTATTAGTTCAAGCCAACAATAAATATTGGATATATTATGAAGCTTAATGGCGCTTGTCACTGTGGCAAAGTGGTATTTACGGTCAACTCAAAACACCCTTATCCTTACAATTTATGTTACTGCTCTATATGCCGTAAAACCGCAGGGAGTGGCGGGTTTGTTATTAATTTAAACGCGCAATACAGCACGCTTGAGGTTACAGGGCGTGAACACATAACTATTTATCATGCAAAAATAGGCGATAAAATCAGCCCTGCAGAGCGTCATTTTTGTAAGCATTGTAGTGCTAACTTGTGGTTATACGATGCACGTTGGCCTGAGCAAGTTCATCCCTTTGCTGGTGCAATAGATAGTGAGTTACCCATACCGCCAGAGCGCACTCATTTAATGCTTGGTAGTAAAGCAAATTGGGTAAATGCGCCCATTAATGAAGGTGACAAGCAGTTTGAAGAATACCCTGATGAAAGTATTGCTGCTTGGCATAAGCGTTTAAACCTCGAAAAGTAACGCAATTTTTTGTATGAGCTAAGCTTAAATTTAGGGGCAATTAAACGCATATTTAGTTAATTAAATATTAAAAATCACCGCGTAAGTAAAGGAGAATATTATGGCAGTCTCAGCAATACCAAAAGGGTTTCATTCCGTTACACCTTATTTAATTATGAATGACGCACAAAAAGCGATAGATTTTTATTGTGATGCATTTAGTGCTGAACACGTAATGCAGATGCCTTTACCTGATGGTGGAATAGCCCATGCAGAAATAATAATTGGTGATTCGCATATTATGCTTTCAGATAATGGTTCTGAAGAGCATTTAAAAACCCCAAAAGAACTCGGTGGTACAGCGCTAAGCCTTATGCTTTATGTTGAAGATGTTGATACCGTGTTTAAAAAAGCAATTGAGCTTGGTGCAACAGAAATAAGACCCGTACATGATCAGTTTTATGGTGATAGGACCGGCACACTACAAGACCCATTTGGTCATATATGGATCATTGGTACACATAAAGAAGATGTTAGTGACGAAGAGTTAAACAATCGAATTGGGAATATAACAAATCAAGAGCAAGACGCATAACTCGCATGCTAATTAGATTTATGTACCTTTCTAATTACATTGATGGCTTTAATGGAAGGCTTGTAGCTTTTGCTTCAGCTTAACTAGGTTTTACCTTGTTATCGACACGGTTTTCTTACCTAAAAGTAGCTCACTTAGTAAAGCGAAGTGGTATAGATTACTAGTTAAATTTTAGGCATAAAAAAACCTCAGCCAATAATTAGCTGAGGTTCAAAAAGTGGTACCAGCGGCCGGACTCGAACCGGCACTCCTTTCGGAAGGGGATTTTGAATCCCCCATGTCTACCAATTTCATCACGCTGGCATAATTTTTCTTTAATCTTTTAAGCATAAAAAGATAAAGAAAAACCACTTAAAATAAAAAGGATACTTATATACCTCTTATTCTGTATCCGCATTATACAAACAAAAGAGGGGGCGGCAAGCCTTTTCTTTTATTTGCATAAACAACTGGTTGATAATTAATCGTTTATAGCAAGGAGACTCCATCGGTGAATTTTTTAAGTCTTTTTGGGCTGATATATAAAGCGAATATTTTGGGTTATGAGTACTATTAAACTGTTATGCGATTGAATAAATAAGCAATTGAACTATTGATAATAGTGAATCGTATTATAATAATTATTCCTGCTTTATGCCGATTTTGCGCTTGATTCAGGTATTATTTGTACAACAAGGTTTTTAAGACATTAATTATGACCCAATTAAGTGCCAAACAGAACATTCAATCGATTGTTAAAGCTATTAAGGCAGAAGAAGCATTACTTCGTCAAAAATACCCATTACTTGAACATCAAAATACCTTAGGGTTAATTATTTTATTGCTGTCGCTTAGCGCATTAATTGGTGTTGGTGTTTTATATTATTTAGCCCTAATACCTGCTTGGGTGTGTATAGTGCTTGCGGCTATTGCTGCGTCTATTTCCCATGAGTTAGAGCACGACCTTATACATAAACAATACTTTAGCAATCAGCCTTTCATGCATAACTTAATGATGTTAGCAGTATGGTTAATGCGGCCAAATACTATTAGCCCATGGTACCGACGTAAAATGCATTTACACCATCACAAAACCTCAGGCACACAACAAGACCTAGAAGAACGCTTGGTGGGAAACGGTATTAAAAATCCATTTTTACGTGCGCTAGTTATTGTAGATGGGTTATTAGGGCTAATTATTTCTACTAAACGTTTTAGAAAAGAAATTAATGGCTTTAGTTTTTCGAGTGTTTTTAATGCGGGATTTCCGATAGCGACTGCGTATTTTGCTGTTTTATATAGCGTTATTTTATTTCATATTGTTGATTTATTTATACCACTTTCGCTAAATTCACCTAGTTGGTTGTTAAGTACAATGGATGTGTTTGAATTTTTAATGGTTGTGCTCATTGTGCCTAATATTATTCGTTCAAGTTCGCTTAATTTTGTTACCTCAAGCATGCATTACTATGGTGGCGTTAATAACATACTTGAACAAACTCATGTACTAACGAGTCGTTTATTTATGCCGTTTCACTTATTTTGTTTTAACTTTGGTAAAACGCATACCATTCATCATTTTGTGCCAAATCAGCCGTTTTATTTACGCCAAATGCTAAGTAAAAAAATACTTAAAGTAATGGCGCAGCACAACGTGCGCTTTAATGATTTTGACAGCATTAAAAATGCGAATGCTTATAAATAATTACCTCCAACATTAGGAGGTTCTACATTGCTATTCTTATTTTATAGTTTGAATAGCGATTATGTACCAAGCCCATTACCCGTGAATTTACTCTATCCATCGCAACGTTTATTAAGCCCAACTGTCCGCGCTTTGGTGGACTATTTAGTGCCATTTTTAAATCAACAAAAGCAAAAGTGGTAGGCTTAATTAGCGCTAAAACTTTAAACTAAAAATAGATAAAACCAGTGAAAAGTGAAGTGGCCCTTCATAGTTGAGCATCTAGCTTAAATGGGATTGATTATTGTAGAGCCTTCAGTAATAGTGGTTATAGAGCAAACTAATTATGTTCTCAATAATACATAAGGGTTCGTGCTCATCAATATTATAAAACCAATAAATATAATAAGGACAAACAGGATGAAAAAATCACTAATTTCAATAGCGTTGGGCTTTGCTGCCCTTAGTGCGTTTAATGCCAATGCAAACATTGATCAGCAAGTTAAAAAGATAGAGCAACAGGTTATTGATTGGCGACGTGATTTTCATCAAAACCCTGAGCTTGGAAATCGCGAAACCCGCACAGCAGGTATTGTCGCTAAGCACTTAAAGTCGCTGGGTATGGAAGTACAAACAGGGATTGCTTATACAGGTGTTGTGGGGCTATTAAAAGGTGCAAAGCCTGGCCCGACAGTAATGCTACGCGCAGATATGGACGCGCTGCCAGTTACTGAAAAAGCAGATGTTGATTTTAAATCAACTAAAACCACCAATTACCGTGGTGTAGATGTAGGCATAATGCATGCTTGTGGGCACGACACGCACGTGGCTATGCTAATGGGCGCTGCACAAGTGCTTGCAAACATGAAGGATGAGCTACACGGTAATATTATGTTTGTATTTCAGCCTGCAGAAGAAGGCGCACCTGAGGGGGAAGAGGGGGGCGCTGAGTTAATGCTTAAAGAAGGCATATTTAAACAATACAAACCAGAAGCTGCTTTTGGGTTACACATAACATCTAGTTTGCACAGCGGTAAAATTGGCTATAGAAGTGGCCCAGCAATGGCCAGTGCAGACCGGTTTGAAATAACAGTACATGGCAAGCAGGCACACGGCTCTGCACCGTGGACTGGGGTTGACCCCATTGCCGCAGCTGCGCAAATAGTAACAGGCGTAAATCATATTGTTAGTCGCCAAATCAACATTACCAAAGAGCCTGCTATTGTCTCGTTTGGTAAGATAGCGGGTGGGGTACGTAATAATATTATTCCTGAAGAAGTCGAAATGGTAGGTACAATTCGTAACTTTGATATGGATAACCGAGCACAAATATTTGAAAAAATAAAAACCACAGCCACGCACATTGCTAAATCGTCAGGTGCAACTGCAGAGGTACACATTCACGAAGGTTATCCGGTAACGATTAATAACCCAAAGTTAACTGCGCAAATGTTACCTAGCCTTAAAAAAGCAGCAGGTAATGAAAACGTAGTTGAAATGGGAAAAATAACCGGCGCAGAAGACTTTTCGTTTTACGCATTAGAAGTGCCGAGTGTATTTGTATTTTTAGGCGGCACACCAAGTGAGCAAGATTTAAATACAGTGGCTAGTAATCACTCACCTTATTTTTATGCCGACGAATCATCGTTTAAAGTAGGCACTAAGGCGCTCAGCCTGTTAGCTGTTGATTATTTAAACGCACATAAAAGATAGCTTAAACAGACCACGTTACGCTATTAGCTTAACGTGGTATTGCTGTTTTATTTAAAACATCGGATCATGTTTTTAGCACTTGCTCAACTTTTAAAAAATCACTCTCAAAAATTAAAAATCTAACCGAACATACAAATGAACCGGCGAGCAGTTTTTTATATTTTAAAAATAATGAATCGATATTGCCGGTCTTATATCTCGATTCAATCTTCATAAGCATTAAGGATTTAAATAATGGAAATTACTGGAAGCTGTTACTGTGGTGAAATTAAATACCAAGCAAAGTCTCAAAATAACAACGCACTTGTTTGCCATTGTAGCGATTGCCAACGTATGTCGAGCGGCCCATTTAGAGCAGTCATAATTGCAGAGCCAAATTCGGTCGTGTTTACCCAAGGTGAGCCAAAAGAGTTTGTTAAAACAGCGCAAAGTGGTAACAAGCGTGCGCAAGGTTTTTGTGGCACATGTGGTACAACACTTTATGCAACTAACGAAGCTAAAGCTGACCGTGTATATGGCTTGCGTATTGGTGCAGTTGATCAGCGTGATCAGTTTACGCCAACAGCACAAATTTGGGCTAAATCAACATTGAGCTGGTTGAGCGGCTTACACGAAGTACCTGCGTTTGATACAACCCCACAAAACTAGTTATTTGGGGTTATCAGTATTACTTTTTTAGTAAGCGGTTTGAAATTTATTTAACCAAATGACTGTCTACTTATAAGTCAGTCATTTGGAGAATAATATGTGTAGTTCACCTAAAAGCAGCCGAGCAGTGAAAAAAACAGCCATTAGTTTTAATGATGAGCTTACTCAAGAGCAGCGCTTGCGTTTTACTGCAAAAGCTAATTTAGCACAAGAGCGCCGCGAACAGCGCGAAGTAACGAATAAACGCTATGAGCAAAAGCACGCGAGTAGTAAACCTTCGTCTGGTTTATTTTCGTGGTTACAGCAGCTAGTTAGCTGATTTAGCTAAAGTGGTGTTTTTACCACTGCCCAAACCACATAAAGCACACAGTACTCCGGCAATAGCGCACAACCACAATGGCGCACTCCAACTGCCTGTTGTAGTGTGTAATGCACCAGCTAGCATAGGACCAATAGCCGCGAGCAAATAACCTACGCTTTGCGACATACCTGAAAGCGACGCTGCTTGTTGCGAATCGTCAGTTCGTAAACTAATAAACGACAGCCCCAATATAAAACATGCCCCAGAGCAAAAGCCCAGCATTAGGGTCCAAACAAAAGCAAAGCTAGGCATGTAAAGCAGCCCCAATGCACTGAGTGCACTCAACATGGCTAAAATAAAGCTAAGCGCGCTTTGATCTTTTAATTTGGCAAGTAACGGAATTAATATTAAACCCGGTAATGCAGTCGCTATTTGAAAAGCACCATGATAAGCACCTGCTTGGGTAGCTGAGTGACCGGTTTCGGTTAATATGCTTGGTAACCACGTAATAATTATATAATTTAAAAACGAGTTTAAGCCCAGCAGTAGGGTAATTTGCCATGCTAGTAAATAACGCCATACACTTTTTGACGTGTCAGTGTGTTGAGCAATACTCGCGGGTTTTGTGTGCTTACTTAATTGCGACATCCATACAATAATGCTCGCCAAAGTAATAAGAGCTGATGAGCCCAGCGCAAGTTGCCATCCTAATCCGTTTAACTGACTAAGCGGAAATACTAAAGTAGAAAACCCACCCGACACCACGCCCATAGTAAGCACGTAGGCTGAGGTCATTAACGCAACCTTTGCAGGGAAGTCGCGCTTAATTAAACTTGGTAATAATACGTTTGCGATGGCAATGCCCACACCAATAATAGCGGTACCTACAAAAAGCATGGCTGAGGTATTTATTACCCGCGCTGCAACCCCTGCAAGTATAAATAACAAAGCCACAAACAAGGTGCGCTCTAACCCTTGCTTTTTAGCAAGAGTTGCCGCCATTGGCGATGCAACCGCGAAGGCAATGAGTGGCAGTGTTGTTAAAAAACCAGCTTGCGATGCGCTAAGCCCAAAGTGATTAATAATTTGTTCAAGCACAGGTGCAATACCTGTAAATGTGGCGCGTAAATTTGCGGCAATAAGTAATATGCCAAGCACAAGTAATATGCCAGCAAAGCGTGATTTAGGTGTGTTATTTAACAAAAGGGAAGACCATTAAAGCTAATACTTAATGGGCGCTAGTATAAAGGCTTAGTAAAAACTATAATTTAGAGATAATGACATTAAATAACTAAAAACAGACAAAACTATGTTTGATGCAATTGGTTGGGACGACATTAAAAATTTTGAAACTATGGCGCAGCCCATAATAGCCAAAATAGAGCATGCCCATGCAAGTCACGAAATACCACTACATACCCATCCAAAAGGGCAATTAATTTTAGCGCTGCATGGGTATGTAACGTGTGAAGTATCGGCCAAAATGTGGATGGTGCCCACGCACAGTGCAATTTGGATCCCAGCACAAAAGGTGCATAGCAATAGGGCGTCTGATAACGCGCAGCTTTGTCATTTATTTATTGATAGTAGTAAAAACGGTATGCCGCTAAATACCTGTACGTTAGCTATTACGCCGTTGGTTAAAGAGCTAATGTGTGAGTTGGCTGGGCATAATCAGCACTATACTTTAAATAGTAAAACAGCGCGTTTAGCGCAGGTGTTATTTGATCAACTTATTGATATGCCCGTACAACCACTGGATTTTGTATTATCTAAAAACGAGGTAATTCAAACCATGAGCGATCAGCTTATAAACAAGCCAAACAACCGAAAAACACTACCACAATGGGCTAAGCAGTTTGCATTAACTGAGCGCACATTAGCGCGGTTAATTAAAAAAGAAACCGGTATGACATTTGGAAAATGGCGTACGCAATTGCATATAATTACAGCCTTAAAAGCGCTTTCTGATAAGCAAAGTGTGCAGCAGGTGTCGGAGTTATTAGGGTATGAGTCGGTGAGTGCATTTATTACTATGTTTAAAAAGGTAATGAAAAAGTCGCCCATGAAATACATGAGCGATTTAAATCAGCTTAGCCTTTAAATAAGCATTACCACGTATAAGTTGCCGAAAGCATCGCGTTACGAGGCCTACCCGGGAAGTATCTGTCGCCGGTAAAACTGGTGTAATCGGCGCGCTCTGCATAGGCCTCATCAGTTAAGTTAATAATACGAGCAAGTAGCTCAAGATTACTAGTAACTTGCCACTGTGCGCGTAGGCTTAAAACATCATGCCCTTGGTATTTATTTAAGTTTTCTGGGTCGGTGTAGTAGTTACCAACGCGGTGCCACTGCAAAGCAAATTGCGCGTTGTTTAATGCCTGCCATGTTAAATCGAGATTAGCAATATTACGCGGCGCGGTATCTATGTCGTTGCCGTTTATATTTAAACCGTTAAGTATTTGGTTGTTAGTGTAAGTATGCTTTGCGTGAGTGCCAGCAAAGTTAAGCGCAAGCGACTTAGTGAGCTGGTAGTCAAGCTCAAGCTCAATACCACGATGGCGAGAGCTGCCATTATTTACCGTAAAAAAGTCACTATCGCGGTAAATCGTATTGTGTTTACTCATAGCGTAAACCGACACGCCATAACGTAGTTTTTCGTAAATTCCTTTAATACCCAGCTCTGCGTTATTGGCTATTTCGGCGCTTAAATTTGCAGTAGTTTGCTCGCGTTGTAATTGGTATAGTTCAGCCGCTTGTGGCGCTCTGTAACCGCGAGAAAAGTTTGCATAAAGCGTGTTATTTGTATTGTACTGATAACTAACCCCAAGCTTTGGCGATAGATTACTAAAACTATTTTCCCCACTCTCAGGGCGGCTGTATCGGCAGCCACCAAAGCCGCATTCTGTGCCATCGTCTTTTGTTCTACCTGCTAGCATATTATTGGTGTAGTCGTACTGCATATGCTCGTAGCGCACACCTGCGGTAAGTAACCATTTATTTAATTGCCAATCAACCGATGCAAAAGGGGCATAAAGCGTGGCGTTTACATCGTAATCGTAATGCTTACCTTGTGGTACTGTAGCAACTAAAAATGCAGAACCTTGAGTGGGCTCGTTTTGGCTTTGAGTAAAGTCGGCTTGCGCGTATTCGCCATCAAGCCCTAGGTTTATTTTTATATTACTTTGTAAATTATGTTGATAAAGCGATTGTACGCCAAAACCTGTTTGGCTGTTTTTTTCAAGCGGTGTGCCGGGTAAAAAGTGCTTAAAAAAGTCCATGCTTTGGTCGCGAAAATATAACGTAGTCGAGAGCACATCATTGTTATTTAATTGCCATGTTGCATTGCTCCATGCTCTAAATGCGCGTGCTTTTCTAAATGCGTCAGGGTCAAAGTTTTTTTGCGCGAGGTCTTCGTTTTTATAGCTTTCAAAGCCTGTAATAAATCCCGCAGTTTGCTGATCAAGATTTGTATAAGTAAGGCCTGAGGTAAGTAATAAATTATTATTTGAATAGCGATGGCGAATATTTACTTTTTGTTGCTCTACGCTTTCGTCGTCGCGGTAACCGCTATCGTCGGTAACACTTGCGTTAATGCCGATACCGCTGTTGCCGTAATCTTGCCCTGCGCGTAATTTGTAGCGAGTATAACCGTACGAGCCATAATCTAAACCAACTAAGCCACCGCCTTGTGTGGTGTCGGGCGTTATTACATTAATAACACCATGCACAGCGTTTGAGCCATAAAGTGCAGAGCCAGGGCCTTTTAGTACTTCAATGCGCTGCGCCATTTCGCTGTGCGCCTCAAATAGCTCGTTTATGTTACAAAACCCAGCGGCTCTCAGTGGTATGCCATCCTCCAAAGTCAATATGCCACCACAAGCGCCAGCGCCCGAAAGTACCGGAGAGCGAAGTGCGGGTAAATACTCTTGGCCATTTCCGCGTTGAATATTAGCCCCTGCTACACGTTGCAGGGCTTCTTCAATATGGGTAGGCGCTATGCTATTTAGCTGCGCTTCGCTGAGTGTACTTATTGATAAAGGGAGTGGGGTAGATAGTGCTTCAATACGTGATGCCGTAGTTGTTATGGTTTCTATTGCATCATTGTTTTGATTATCGGCAAACGCGGTGTGGCTAATGGGTAATATCAGCGGCAAAAAATAAGGTTTCATACATTCCTTGAAAGTAATCTATATTGCATTGCCTCTATAATATGCGGTTTTAATATGCATTTAAACTTGTTGCGTTAAAGCGTACGTAACCTATAAACCCGATACGTAATTGATAAAACAAAACAAGCCACAGCAGGAAATACCAAAGCCAGCACTAAGTAATGCTTAAATAAAACGTAGCCGGTTATACCGCCTAGTAAAAAGCCTGCAATAATGAGTAAAAACATAACGCCTTTACGGATATCAAATTGCTCACCTTTAAGCGCTTTACCTAGCATTAAACCAAGGTCAGTAAAAATACCGGTTAAATGTGTCGTACGTATAACAGCACCACTGTAATTAGTTGCTAGCGCATTTTGTAACCCACACGCAGCAGACGTTAAAACAATGCCGTAAACGAATGTGTTTTTGAGTAAATAAGCACTCGCAAGTAGTAGCAATCCTTCAATAAAAAGCAAAGTGTCGTAATGACGACCAAGTTTTAATGAGCCACCAGAGAGCAAAAAGCCCGACAGTGCCGAACCCAACATAAAGCTAATAATTATTGAAAGTAGCAATAAAGCAGCACTGGGATTAGTTATTGCTTTAATACCAAGAAAAGTAACAGAGCCAGATACATGCGAAATAGCCTGGTGCTCAAATCCTAATAAGCCTACAGCGTTTACTATGCCCGCTATAAATGCGAGCGTAAACGCGCCATATTCAACCCACTTTGGTAGTTTTGTAAACATTGGTTATCTCTTAACGTGTACAGTGTTAATTATTGAGTTTGTGCTTTAAAGCGCTTTATTTGCTCATCAACTAATTTTGTATCTATTACGCTACGCTTAAAAGCAATGTAAGTAGGAAACGTAAACTCATTGAACTGCCTAGCGTATACGTTTTGATATTCCTTTGAGTACCACAAACCTGCTTGATAGTTAGTTATTGCGTATTCAACGCGATTTTTTTCTAGCAGCTCAAAAGTGTCTTTAGTTGAAAGTGAGCGAAGCAGATTATTCTCATCAAGTTTATACTTTTTAGCAATAACCTCAGGCACAGCAACACCGCGTAGCATCGCTATTGGGGTATTTGATAAATCGTCAGTGAGTAGTTTATCTTTGTTTAAAGCAAATAAACCATACTTAGTAGTATGCAAGGGCACGCTTGTAAAATCTAAATACTTTGCTCGTTCCTCTGTATTGGCCAAAGAGAAATAGCAGTCGTAGTAGCCCAGCGCCATTTCTTTTTTAACGCGCGCCCATGGCAGATGAATTACGTCAATTTTAAGATTCAAATTACGCTCAATAAAGGTTAAGTATTCAATATCTAAACCTGTGAACGTATCGCTTTTCTCATCAAATATAGTAAAAGGCGGGTAGTGAGTTGTTACGCAGCGCAAAGTCTTACTTGGCGCTGCAAGTAATAATGAAGGTAAAGTTAAAGCTAAAAACAGAAATATTGCGCGCATAAATAAAAATTCGATATCTTTTAAAATACATAAATTGAACGCCAATTATACAGTTACTGAGCTTAATTGCATTGATCTAAGTATTTTTACCTAGCGTATAAGTTAAATTTTGTGAGATATACCATGTTTAACGCAGAGCAGCAGTCACGCATTATCGAAATGGCGTGGGAAGATAGAACCCCTTTTGAGGCAATAGAGCAGTTATACGGATTAAAATACCCGCAGCTGGTGGTATTTATGCGCGAACATATTTCAAAAGGCAGTTTTAAAGTGTGGCGTAAACGCCATGCTGGTCGTAAAACAAAACACTTAAAATTACGCGATCCCGCTATTATGCGAAGCCACTGTAAAACACAATATAAACAACGTTAAATAAGTGTAAGTTGTTTCATATGATGTTCAGCCGTATTTGTTAACCTTTAGCTATTAATTACGCTAGAGATTATTTATGAGAGCACTAACATACACAACACTAATAGCATTGGCTTTATGTTCAATAAGCGCAGACGCAAAACCGCATAAAGATAAGCATGGTCATAAACACGGCCATAATAAGCATCATTCACATAAACACAACGACAATGACTACCTTTCTAAAAAAGAGGCTAAGCAGTTAATTCGCGCAGGTTGGACGCCACCAGGGCTAAGTAAAAGCTACCACAGAGGCGACTATTTAGATCGTGATTTATATAAACGAGGTAGAGTGATTGAACGCTCTAGAGATAATGGTACAGTGAGTATAGAAATAGACCGTACAGTTATCCATATGGTGCACGACACCCGAGAAATACTTTCAATTTTAAGTCGCTAAATTAACTTTATAAGGATATTAAAATGCTTATTGCGCTGGCTATAATTATTGGATTTTTTTTACTGGTTACCTTGTTGCCTATGTCGTACAGCCAGCATTACTTAGTGCGTAGCTGCGACTTTGTGCGCTTACAGGTATTTTATATTGCCAGTTTTGTAGCCGTTACATCGCTGTTTTTATTATGGCAAAGTAGCGCAATAGGCTACGTGTTTATAGCCTTAACCTCATTACTTATAATGATTTTACAAGGTAAATGGATTTACCCGTATACGTGGCTTGCTAAAAAAGAAGTGCAAAGCGCACCAAAGCATATAGACCACAGCGTACGAATTATGTCGGCAAATGTACTGATGTCGAACCATAAAAGCGAGCAGCTAATTAGCCTTGTAGATGAGCACCAACCCGACCTACTTATTACGCTTGAGAGCGATAGCTGGTGGGAAAATAAATTATCAGTCATTAAAAAAAATTACCCGTATTACATAGAATGCCCTAAAGATAATCGTTATGGCATGCACTTATACAGCAAGTTTAAAATACTCGATGCACAAATATGTGAGCTAATAGAAGAAGATATTCCCTCAATTCATATTTTGTTTGAAAACGATGAAGGCCTGCAAATGCAAGGTCACTTTATTCACCCCGCACCACCAAGCCCGACCGAAGAAGACTCATCGCGCCCGCGCGACTCTGAGCTAATAATGGTGGCTAAAGCACTTAAAAACCCAACACGACCTACCATAGTTGCCGGTGATTTAAACGACGTAGCATGGTCGCGTAGCACCCGTTTGTTTATGCAAATAAGTGGCTTTTTAGACCCTCGAAAAGGCCGTGGTTTTTATAACACCTTTCATGCAAGCTACTTTTTTATGCGTTGGCCGCTCGATCACTTATTTCACAGCGAAGGCTTTAAAGTAAAGCGTATTAAGCGCTTAGCTAAGTATGGCTCTGATCACTTTGCACTCCTTACTGAGCTTTCTTACGAAAACGCTAATCAGGAGTCACTAGAAGATAAACCCGAAGATCTAAAGCATGAAGAAATCCAAGAGCTTGCTATGAATAAGGCAGACAAGCGAAAAGTGCCGAGGTTTGAGGAAGAGTTATAGCTATTAGGCAGTGTAGGTCGGATAAGTGGCGAAGCCACGCCATCCGACAAAAATAATGAATTGGCTAGCAACAACACGACTACCACGTTTATGTTGTCGAGTGGCTAGAAAGTGCCATAAGCCGACTATCAGCCGTAACTCGCTTCTGCCTCAAAATGAGTTAACGTAAATACTCTATAGCTTAGCTTTGAACGAGTAGCTGTAATTGAGTTATATGGTTTTCGTTGCTACACCTACCTCTATAAATGCAATAAATATTTTAGGTGTTATTCATAATCTTCGTTCCAAGGCCTTCAAGCATAATTCTATAAAGTTCATCGTGAACAGCATGAAACTCTGAGGTGCTTTCCCCATCCCAATTATTTGATACTTTATGGTATTTTCCATGTGCTAAAAGATTACGAATCGAATATTCACCCATAGTCCGACCAACTTCTGCAGATATATCTTTGAGCCTTGTATTAAAAGCTTTTTTAGACTCTCTCTTGTCATGAAAAACGACATCAAGCAAAGATTTCAGAGATTTTTTCATATCTGTTTTCTGTGGGTTATCTGCCCACTCAATTTCAATAAATGACCAAAGACCCAAGTACCCAAGAAATGGGTCTGTACACCTCAATTCTTTCAAGTAACTAAGTTGGTTAAAACACTCATTAAATAGAGAGCGCTCAGCAATATTTTTTGCCAATAGGAAAGTGTCATCAGTATCTTCTAACAAAAGCTTACGAATCGTATACCTTGTCTCTTGTAAAGTAGGATTTGGGGGTTGCCAGTCAACGGGAACTCCATAGTCATCGATCGTAATAGTGCCGTGATTACACAGTGCAATATCGCTCTTAATCCTCATGAGCAAAACGAATAATTGGCCTACTTGATGAGAATATTCATTGTTCAGAGAAGCTTTAGGAAATACCCAAATTTTATCATTGGGAGGAAAGCCCACTGAATAAAGCATATCGACAAATACTTTCCCATATTCATTCAATGGAGATTCACCATCTCTTACACTATTAGTATTGAAAAATGAAAGGTATTCCGAATCGGTAATATCACCTTGTATATTAGAATTAATAGTTAACCAGTATGGTATCTGAGTCATCACATTACTTAAATTATTCTTTTTTAGCATCATAACAAATTTCATTCTTATCTGTGAGCTGGAACTTAATTCATTGCTAAATTTAGTAATTTATAAGAGCGTTTGGTGTCAAAGCTTGACTTCATACATTAAAAATCTTCAATGTCTGCTCATATCACAGAACCGACCTTTCTGCCTAACTCACTACTGTCCAAAAACGAGCTTACTCGACCGTCTGCTTCTCGCTCACAGCAGGCTTCAGGAAAGTGCCAATTGCGGACATTGTTAACGCTCGCCTAATACGCCTTGCACTGGCGGGCTTTTTGCGTTGCTTGCTAAAAGTGTGGCTGCCGG
>NZ_WTKX01000031.1:0-45283 GCF_011378755.1 Pseudoalteromonas sp. Z1A2
ATGAAGTAAATTTAAATCCAGAGAAAAAAGAAGCAATGCGGGCGGCATAAAATTTAATTTGATGCGACAACTAACTTGAAAAACTCCGTTGGCAACGCCAGAAGTAAGTAATTTATTCACAAAGAGGTTAAGAGGCGCTGCGCTTTTAGAGGTAGTAATAAAGCTAAGCTAAACTAATAAACCCGAGTTTATGTCTTCTCATTTACTTCTCTTTCGCTTCTCTTTGTATAATAGATCTTTAAGTGGTTCATTGACCAAGAAATTAAATAACTAGAAGCGTTTAGCTCTAAGAAGGTTAAATACGGTCTTTAAGCTTAAAATGAGAGGTGGTATTTTCAAGTAAAGCTATCCCTAATCTTTAAATCTAAACTTCGAGTTTATTTATCCGTTGTAGACGTTGAGCTTGCTCGCGTGAGAAGCGACAGCTTCTATTCCCCCCTCAAAAATATAATTTATAAGATTTTATTTGTTGGCAACGCCAGAAATAAGTAATTTATTCACAAAGAGGTTAAGAGGCGCTGCGCTTTTAGAGGTAGTAATAAAGCAAAACTAATAAACCCGGGTTTATGTCTTCTCATTTACTTCTCTTTCGCTTCTCTTTGTATAATAGATCTTTAAGTGGTTCATTGACCAAGAAACTAAATAACTAGAAGCGTTTAGCTCTAAGAAGGTTAAATACGGTCTTTAAGCTTAAAATGAGAGGTGGTATTTTCAAGTAAAACTAGCTCTAATTTTTAAATCTAAACTCCGAGCTTATTTATCCGTTGTAGACGCTGAGCTTGCTCGCGTGAAAAGCGCCAGCTTCTGATGGCTATATCTAATCACTATATCTAATCACTATATCTAAGCCCACTTAACCCTTTTCTAAAGCTGCTCTTTATTATTACCTATGTTATTTTAAACACCTTGTTTAAAAGGATATTGCAGTATGTTTAAAACCCTATTTATTACGTTGTTTTTTATTTTTAGCGCCATTTTTATTGCAAGTGTGCAAGCCAACGAAGCTAATAACTCACTTGTAGTAGGTGCGCAGCAATATGCTAAATATTTACCGCAGTTAAAAAATAAACGTGTAGGGCTAGTAGTCAATCAAACATCAAGCGTAGGGGAAACTCACTTAGTAGATACTCTACTGACTAAAAACATAAACATAACTAAAATTTTTGCACCTGAGCATGGCTTTCGTGGCGATCACGATGCGGGCGCCCATGTGAAAAATGCTGTTGATGGTAAAACTGGTATTCCGCTTATTTCTATTTACGGTAAAAATAAAAAACCAAGCCAAGCTGCTTTAGCCGATGTTGATGTCATTATTTTTGACATTCAAGATGTGGGAGTGCGTTTTTATACCTACATAAGCTCTATGCACTACATGATGGAAGCCGCTGCAGAGCAGGGGATAGAATTTTTAGTACTCGATAGGCCCAACCCAAATATTGCCTACGTTGATGGGCCAATATTAGAGTCAGAATTTAAATCGTTTGTAGGCATGCACCCAATTCCTGTTTTACACGGCATGACCGTTGGCGAACTTGCCAAAATGATCAAGGGCGAGGGCTGGATCAATAAAGCGCCCGATTTAAAGTTGACTGTGATCCCTGTTGGTCATTACACTCGCAAAAGTACTTACAGCTTGCCTGTAAAACCCAGCCCTAACTTACCTAACGATCAAGCCATTGCGCTTTACCCATCACTTTGCTTTTTTGAAGCAACGCCTATTAGCATTGGTAGAGGCACCGACTTTGCATTTCAAGTAATTGGCTATATGCCAGTAGCATTAGGTGATTTTAATTTTACACCGCACGCAATTAAAGGCGCTGCTTTAAACCCTAAATTTAAAAACCAAACCGTGCAAGGGCTCGATTTAAGACAAGCAAATATCACAGGTTTAAATTTAACTTACTTAATAAATGCGTACACGGAGCTTAGTAAAAACAACATCTCGTTTTTTGAGCGCGCTGACTTTATGGATAAACTAGCGGGTACTAATAAATTGCGCTTAGCTATTGAAGCAGGGCAATCAGAAGCGCAAATAAAACAAAGCTGGCAGGCGGGGCTTGCGCAATTTAAAGCGCAAAGAGCGCCTTACTTGTTATATAAATAAGGGCTAAGCATGTTTATTGCTGTAAAAAATCAAAGGTGTGGTTATATCAAACAAGCTTTTATAGCGGCATTGAGCTTTATTATTCTGGGTTGTAGTACACCACCTGAGCCTATTAGCTCGGTGCTACCACTTACAAAGAGCCAACTTGTAGAGCTGCCTAATGCACAAGTGGTTGTAACGTTTCCTGAGGTAAATCCAAGTAGCCGGTTTTATGTAAATAATCGAGGGACGTTTAAAGCTTACAAAGGGCGCGGGCAATTATTAATACAAAACCACAACGCACAAAGCGCCGATATTTACATAAATAATCAAAAGCTCGACGTTAACCAACTTAGCGCCAACACCTTATACAATTACAGTTTGGCAAAAAATACTCACAATGGTGTTAATACTTTTAAAGTTGAAAATATTCTCCCTGTTGGCGCAAGCTTAACACTGCGTTTTGCATTTTCTACTTTAAGTGATGAACCAAAAAAGCATATAGATTTTACTGAAGTAGACACATTAATTGAACGCGATGTAAAAGCAGGTTTTCCTGGGGCTGTATTGGCCGTTGTTAAAAACGGCGAGCTAATAAAGTTAACCGCCTATGGCGATGCAAAACAATATCAGCAAAGTGACTTAATGCTACTTCGCCCAGAACCAATGCAAACTAATACCTTGTTTGATTTGGCCTCAAACACCAAATTATTTGCCACCAACTTTGCACTTATGAAACTAGTAAGCGAAGGGCTATTAAATATTAATAAACCCGTGCAAAGCTACCTAAGCGAGTATAAAGGTGAAGGGCGAGCAAAGCGCACAGTAAAAGACTTACTTACACACAGCGCCGGATACCCGCCAGTATTTGACTTCCATCGTAAAGATGGCAGCTATGGCGACGCGTTTTATTCGCAAAACAGTAAAACCACTAAGCAGCTATTACTTACCAGCGTGCCTTTTAGTAGTAAATCATCTGGGCAGCATGTTTACTCAGATATTGATTACATGATTTTAGGCGTACTCATTGAGCGCATTACAGGGCAATCCCTTGACGAATACCTAGAGCAGCAAGTGTATGCGCCACTAAAATTAACTAACACGTTATTTAATCCACTTAAAAAAGGCTTTAAGCCGCAGCAATTTGCAGCCACTGAGCTTAGCGGCAACACACGAGACGGGCGTATTAAGTTTGATAATGTTCGCACCGATGTTTTACAAGGACAAGTGCATGACGAGCGCGCTTACTATTCACTTGATGGCGTAGCAGGGCATGCGGGGCTATTTAGTAACGCTCACGACTTAGTCGTGCTTTGCCAGCTATTATTAAATAATGGTGGCTACGGCGACCAACAATTATTTAGTGCAAGCGCTTTAGCGCAATTTTTAACGCCGCAATCAAGCGATGAAACCTATGGGCTTGGCTTTAGGCTTGCCGGTAATAACCAAACAAGGCGTTGGCACTTTGGTCCTTATGCAAGCGCGCAGGCTTATGGCCACACAGGTTGGACGGGGACAGTAACCGTAATAGATCCCGCTTACGACTTGGCTATTGTTTTACTTACTAATGCTCGCCATAGCGCAATTAAAGGCTCGCTAAAACGTTACGAATTTACAGGCAAACAATTTGAAACCGCGCAGTACGGATCGGTGGTGTCGCTTATTTACGAAGCGTTACTAAATCAATAAGCTATCGTATAGGTTAAAACGTACTAACTGTGCCACCTTAAGTGATTTATTTACAGGTGACTTGAGTAAGCCAATCCATTAAGCTAAGCGGTCTATAAAACTAAGCCGGTTTATGTTGTTAGGCTTAACAAAGAAGCGTTAAAACGCGTACAAAGCGAGGTTTACTCGCTAATAACTAAGGTTAACTTTTTATGCATTGGTATTCTATTTTACCGCCGCTAATTGCGATTGCTATCGTGTTTTGGCGAAAAGAAGTGATTATGGCACTACTTGTTGCCGTTGCTTCTTCTGAGTTTTTACTCGCCTTTCAGGGCGAAGGTAATAGCCTGTTTGACACTTTTTTAAATACCATTGAACGTATTATTTCGGTTGCCAGCTCGCCAGGTAATACACGCATACTAATATTTAGTATTTTAATTGGTGCATTGCTTGCCTACATTCGCGAATCTGGCGGCGTTGCAGCAACTGTTAATATGCTAATGAACAAAGGCATTGCAAAAAGTAAGCGCCAAGTGGGCTTTTTAACCATGTTTACCGGTATTGCGGTGTTTATAGAATCTAACTTGAGCGTACTTACCTCGGGTATTTTATCGCGTGGCTTGTTCGACAAATTTAAAATGAGCCGAGCGCGTCTAGCGTATATTATTGACAGCACCAGTGCGCCAGTGTGTATTTTAATACTACTTAACGGCTGGGGTGCATTTGTACTTGGTTTGTTAGGTAACTACGAGCTAGGTGAGTCGGCTGTATCGGTATTGTGGGGCAGCGTAGGGTATAACTTTTACGCCATAATTACCCTTGCCATTGTTTTTTATACAATCGCGTTCGATAAAGTGCACGGCCCAATGAAAGAAGCCGAAGAAAAACTAGAGCTTCAAACAACCGACGTAAAAGATGAAATAAAAGCCTCTAAAGCGCGTTACATGTTAATCCCGCTTATTACGCTAATTACCAGCATGGTTGGCTTTATGTATTACACCGGTAATGGTGTACTTGCCGAGGGCAGCGGTTCTAAATCAGTATTATACGCAACGGTTTTAGCCATTGTTGTGGCTTACTTTTTAATGATTGGTTCGCGTAAATTTACGCACCATCAATTAGTTGATACAGGCTTTAAAGGTATGGGCGAATTAATGCCATTGGTCGCCATTGTACTGCTTTCGCTTACACTTGGCGCAAGCTTAAAAGAGTTGGGTACTGGTGTATTTGTAGCATCGCTTGTTGGCGACTACCTACCTATTTACTTAATAGTACCGGTGCTGTTTTTAACCGGCGCAGTTATGTCGTTTACTACGGGTACATCGTGGGGCACGTTTGCCATATTAATCCCAATTGGCGTGCCACTTATTCAAGCGCTAGGTTTACCGCCATCGCTTGTGGTAGGTGCTATTTTAGGTGGTGGTATATTTGGCGATCACTGCTCGCCTATATCCGACACCAGCGCTGTATCGGCTATTGCATCGGGGTGTGACTTACTCACCCACGTTAAAACGCAGCTACCATATGCCTTATTTGGTGGCGGCCTTACGTTTATAGCGTACTTAATAACAAGCATTATTGTTTTATAAAATACGATTGCTTAAATAGTCAAAAGCCTGCTTATTGCAGGCTTTTTTGTTTTTAAATTAAGACCGAGCCGAGTAATACCAAGCTTAACGACGCTCTAGATATTAAATAAACTATTTAAATATAGACTTAAGTACCCGTATTTATATTTTTTAGGTTATTGTATAGCATGAGCTTTAAGCTTTTTGGTAGCTATAAATTCTTACTTTTTAACTCATATAAGGCTGTAAATCCACACTATGTTTGCAATTGATAATATCATTCTCGTTAGTGCCATTTTAATTTTACTAGGAGTGATCTCGAGCAAGTTATCTGCACGCGTTGGCTTACCGGTGCTGGTGCTATTTTTACTTGTAGGTATGCTCGCAGGTGAAGACGGTATTGCAGGTATTTCATTCGACAACGCAGAGGCCGCACATGCTCTGGGTACCCTCGCGCTTGCCATCATTCTATTTGATGGCGGCTTACAAACGCCTACCAGTTCAATTAAACAAGTGTGGAAACCCGCGTCTGCTTTAGCAACCGTTGGGGTGTTATTTACTGCTGTAATTACAGGCCTTGTGGCCACTTATATTTTAGACCTGCCCATATTACAAGGTGTTTTACTGGGCGCCATTGTTGGTTCTACAGATGCTGCAGCAGTGTTTGCACTTTTACGAAGTGCAGGTATTCACTTAAATAAAAAGCTTAAATCTACCCTTGAAATAGAAAGCGCATCGAACGATCCAATGGCTATTTTTCTAACGGTTGGTTTGCTCGAAATGCTCGTTAATGACATGCCAGTAGGGTTGGGCTTACTGCAGTTATTTGCTCAACAAATGGGTGTTGGCGCTATTTGTGGTCTTTTAATTGGCAAAGTATCGGTTTGGTTTATTAATCGAATTAAACTAAATGCATCGGGTTTGTATTTAGTGATGGTAACAGCATTTGGACTGCTTTCTTTTGGCCTTTCTGCAACGCTTGGCGGTAGTGGATTTTTAGCTGTATTTATAACGGGTGTTATTTTAGGTAACAGCAAATTTGTATATAAACGCGGTATTTTTCTGTTTCATGACGGCTTAGCATGGCTTGGGCAAATAACCATGTTTGTTGTGTTAGGGCTCCTTATTAACCCATCGTCGTTGGTTGATGTATGGTTAGAAGGGTTGCTTATTGCACTGGCACTTATTTTTGTTGCTCGCCCATTAGCGGTAGCGCCTATTTTAAAACTGTTTGGTTTTAACAATCGCGAAACTTTGTTTGTATCTTGGGTTGGCCTTAGAGGCTCAGTACCCATTATTTTAGCTATATTCCCATTACTATTTGGTCTTTCAGGGGCTGAGCTTATTTTTAATGTTGTTTTTTTCGTAGTGTTAATTTCAGCCACGTTACAGGGCTCAACAATGCCGTGGATGGCTAAAAAACTAAATTTAGTAGAGCCGCCACCTGATTTGGCTGCTGCAACGCTCGAAATCACAGCACTAAACGATATTGATATAGAAATTGTAGAGTACACTTTAAGTGACGTTTCTCGGGTTTCTGGGCGCAGCTTGTCACATGCTGCACTTCCTGAAAGTGTGGTTGTTGCTATGATCACACGGGGTCCGTCAATCATCCCGCCTCGAGGCTCAACTAAGTTAAAACCAAACGATCACTTATTTGTTGTTTTAAAACCAGATAACAGACCTTTTGTTGATTTAGTTTTTACAGCAACCGATAAAACAAACCATCAAGATAACCACTTAGCCCACAACGAACTTAAAGTGAAAGGGGTAACGTTGGTAGGCGATATATTTTACTCTTACCATATGCACATAGACGCTCCAGAGGGCATAAGCTTGGAAGAAGTGATTAACCAAAAGCTTTCAGGAGAAGTCAGTAAAGGGGCTATTGTTGTTATTGGTAATGTGCAAATACGCGTTATAACAATGGTACATACACGCATAGTCACCATTGGCTTAAAGTATTTAAACAATCCAGAAAAGCGACTTTTAAAGCAGTAATCATTAACAGTGATTTGTTTAGCTGTACTAGCTCAGACTTGATCTGACAGTTACCCATTTTTCTAATGGTGACTGTTAGTTTAGATTTGAGCTAATACAATCTACATCAAAGATGAATACAACAAAATTACTAAAGAGCAATATCGTGATTTTATAGAGCTTTCCTCACTATTAGATTACATGGGCGATAGTTAACTATCTCTGTGCAGCGCGTAGCGCCTCTGTGTTCTCGGTGGTAATATTTATCTAAATTACCACCAACCTTAACTGAGCCAAACCAACCTAAGCCCCACATTGCCTAACCCCAGCACCCGCATGTTTAAGCGCAATAATTTGCCCTTTGCCGTTATGCGCCATGGCGAGCATATCACCGGTATTTATATTACTTTCTACCGCGTGTTTACCTTTTAAATCTCTCAATAATGACTGCTTAATTTGTACTAGTACCTCGTCATTACAGCTGGCTATGTACCAGTCGTTATCTACCTTTACGAGCGTGCCGTATTCTATGTGGCGTTGTTGGTGGCGGCGTAAATCGTTAGCTAATTGGCTATCGAGTGCGTGTTTTTGCTCTGTAAAGGTGCTTGCGTAGCTACCTGCTTGATTTATTTCGTGTGTTTTAATAATTGAATAGTCGTGAATGTCTATAGTGTTAAATACGCTATTAAGCACGGTTTTAGGCTCAGTATTTATTACGTTGTTATTATCAAACACAATAAAGGCGAACACACCGAGTGCGCAGGCAAGGCTGGTTAGCTGTAGCGTAAAACTAAACCTTGTGGGCTTTTTAGGCTTTGTGTGCGTGGCTGTATTAAGTAGCGCTTTTTGTTGATCGCTTGTAAGTGTTATGCGCTCTTTTCGCTCTTTGTAGTGTTGTGTGAGCTTTTGATCAAACGGCTCATCAGGCTTGTTCATTGTTTGCTCCTAATAAACGTTTAAGGTGTTGCTTGGCGTAGCGCAGCCTTGTTTTAATGGTCTCAAGGCTGCTTTGCGTTATAAGTTCTATGTCGGCAAGCGAAAAGCCTTCTTGTTGCAAGGTTACGGCTTCGCGCTGTACAAAGCTAAGTTGTTTTAGGGCGGCGTCGAACGCGTCGTAACTTATGTTTGAGCTGCCTATAGTTAAGCCACTTTCGCTTTTATCATTTTGTGCTGCTAAATGCGTGTTTTCGTCAAGCTCTACAAAGTGCTTTTGCCTGCGGTATTCGTCAATGAGTGTGTTGCGGGCAAGTTTAAATAACCACGCTTTGGGTGTGGTTTGTCCTTGGTAAAGGTGGCGTTTTTCGATTACTTTTAGCCATGTTTGTTGGCTTACGTCGTATGCTAAATGCGTATTAGATTGCGTAACAAGGTAGTGGTATAAGTCGTTACTGTAGAGGGCTATAAGCTGCTCTAAGTAACGATTGTCGCCACTTTTTGCGTAACTTGCCATGCAGTCCTTGCTTGGCGTTTCAAATAACCATGACTTAATACTTAGTAGCATAGGCGTTTAGTCCGTTAAATAGAGTTATCTAATTTAAAATCGAGCTGTACAGTTTGACCTGTTTGTAATTGTGCCACACCTTCAATTACTTTGGGGCGATATTTCCAGCGTTTAATGGCTCTTATTGCTTCGCGGTCAAAGGTACGTTTTGGCTCGGCGTTAATAACTACTGGGTCGATTACTTCACCGGTGGGCGAAATACTAAAGCTTAGTTGTACCCAACCTTCAATACCATCGCGCGCGGCTGTAGTTGGGTATTTAGGGTTTATGCGCACTATGGGTGTTGCATCCCCTGTAGGGCGATTAATGGTATTGTTAATGTCGCCACCAAAATCGTCAATTGTAACTGGCGTAAGGTCGCTAATTGCCAACACAGGATCGGCTGATGTATTAAGCGGTGGAGCTTTTTGCGGCACTTTAGGCATTGGCGGTGGCGGCTGTATTTTTTGTATATGCCTGACTTTTGAATCCTCAGGTGCCTGAAAAATCTCTACTATAATATCGCCCCCTGGTTTAACCGGTGCGCGTTGCTCGCCACTTATTAAATATTGCATAAACGCAAAAGCTGCAAAGGTCATTGCGGCGCCGCCGATAACGGCAGTCGATGTTTTAATAAATACTGGGTTGTTAGGTACTTCAAGTGTGTGCATAAGCCGCTCCAAATTTTATTGACCACTACTATTAGGGTGTTTTCAAAGCTATAACGGGTGGCAAATCAAAAAGGGGTGAAATAATTTTATAAAAAATGTGGGGTTTAGTTACAATAGCCATTCGCATTCTTTTACTTATTAACTTTTTAGGCTGTTATGCAACTCATTGAAATAAATAAAGCGCGTTACCGTAAACATTTAAACCGTGTTATTGCAGGATGCGGTATTGGTTTGGCTGTAGGCAGCTTGGCTATATCGCAAACGCTGATTGCTTTATTTCCTGATGAAAGTGGTAGCCACTTTCATTGGAACTTAATAGGCGTTGCTATTACAAGCGTTGGGCTTGCGTGGTTACTTAATAAATACCGTACACATAGCTTTATGACTGAAGTTGTTTATGTGTGGGAGCTTAAAAAAGCACTTAATAAAATAACCCGTAAAATGGCTAAGTTAAAAGCCGCTGGCCGTGAAGGTAATGCCGATGCGTTATTAGCGATTCATTATAGCTACGCGGGCTCTCGGTTATTGTGGCAACTAGACGATAACCTAATCACCATGGACGATTTAGCCATTAAACAAGCTGAGCTCGAATCTGTTGCAGCGCAACATAACGTAACGCTTAACGTTGAAGATTACGATGAAAGCATTTTAAAACAGTTTTAAAGCTTAGGTTTTTAAATTAGTTAGAGGAGCCTCAATGAAAAAAGTACTCATAGTGTGTTTAGGTAATATTTGCCGCTCGCCAACCGCAGAGGCGGTATTAAAAGCCCGTGCTAAAAAACTAGGTGTTAACGTTAAAGTAGATTCGGCAGGGACTATTGGTTACCACGAAGGTAAAACGCCTGATAGTCGCTCAATGGCAGCAGGGGAGAAGCGTGGTTACAGCTTTAAAGGTATTTATTCACGTAAAGTGCGTACAAGCGACTTTACTGAGTTTGATTTAATTTTAGCGGCCGATACGCAAAATTTAGCTGATTTAAAAGCCCAGTGCCCTGAGCATCTACAGTACAAATTAGCGCTTTTTTTAGAATATGGCGAGCAAGCCCAAAGCGCTATTCCCGATCCCTATTACGGCGGCGATGATGGCTTTGAAAATGTGCTCAATTTAATAGAAGCGGCTAGCGATAAAATACTCGCTAAAATTTAATCCCTATTTTATTACTAAAGCTAAATTTAACGAGCTTTTAGTCGTATTGCATGGCGTCCCTAAAGTAAGTACATTTTATACTTACTCAAAGGGAACTTTATGAAAATAAAAATATTACTACTCACTTTATCTATCGCTTCTTGTTCTACTTTTGCTAATGATGTTAGTTTTTCGATTGGGGGTGGCTATCCTTACTTAGTTATTCCTGAGGTATCTTTATCGGCTAACGACGACACACAACGCTGGTATGCAAACTATAAACTAGGCCTTGATGATGGATTTTCTGCCGGTTTTGAACAAGCGGTTAGCGATAATAAAAAACATGCTTTTGGCGTACTTGTGGGCGCTATTGGTGCAAGAGATACAGACCAAGAGTGTGAAAGTTCAACTAATGATGTAGCAACTGACTTTGCTAATACGCTAGGTTGTGTAATTGGCGGTATTTTTGATGAAGAAACAACAAACGGCATAGGGCTTACGTACAACTACAACTTTAATGGATTGAACAGCGCTGGTTTTAGATTAGAGCTAGATGTGGGCTACGGTAAAGCAAGCGATAGCAATGAAAAAAGAGCCGATGGCGGAATTAGCGTAAGTTATGAATTTTAACTACGTAGAATTTGTATTAGTTGGTATTAAAAAAGACGCTTAAAGCGCCTTTTTTAATGAGCCGCTTTTAGTGGCGGTTAATTTTAAAGTCGAGTTGTACCTGAGAAATAGCGCTAACAGGTTTGCCATTTTCAAACTTTGGCGCGTAACGCCATTGCTCAAGCGCTGCTTTGGCTGATTTTTCAAATGCGCTGCCGCCTTCTGAGCTAAGTACTTTTGGGTTTTTTACAAAGCCAGCTGCGTCTACCTCAAACTCCATAACAACGCTACCATCGGTACTAAACCTGGCTTTGTTAACTGGGTATTTAGGATTAACACGATAGAGTGGTGTTTGCTCTTGCGATTCTTTCCATGGCACCATTTGAGCGATAGCTAGGCAATGTTTAGTTGCTTCTTCGCTTTTACCTTGCTTTTCGTACAGGCCTACAAGCTTTGAATGAGCTGTTAGCTCTGCACTGTGATCAAAGTTTAAGTTACTATCGAATACAGTAACTATACGGTTTAGCCTTTCAATCGCTTGATTGTATCTTTTACGACCCTCTGCGAATGAGGCCATTAAAAAATCGGCTTTTATGCGCTCTAGTGAGTTTTCAGGTAAGTTTTCTTGGTAGTATTCGTCGGCTTCTTCTAGGTAGTTTTTAGCCTCACGATATTTTTTAGAACTAAACTTTTTAGCCAGTAGCGTTGCAGCTTCAAGTTTCATGTCGGCTACAAACTTAGGGTTATTTTGTGTTTTAGCTATACCTATTACTTGTTCTAAAAAGTTAGCTGCTTTGTAAGCTGATGTTGTGTAGTTAGCTTTTCCGAGCAGTGCATCAACTGTTTCTATTGATTGTTTGCCGTGGTTTGCAGCTAAAATAGTATGTGCTTCATCATAAAGTGCAAAACGTTGTTCGTTTAGCTCATCGCCGTAGCCTTTAATAGCTTTAGCGTAGTTAATAGCTAAGTTAGCAGTATTGTCGTCGCTTTTACCGTAAACGGCTTTACCTGATGTGTAAGCAAGTTTGGCAGTTTGTTGTACGTTTTCGTCTGCTTTAACTGCTGCTAAATAGCTTTGGTATGCTTGGTTAAATACCGTTTGAGGATCGCTTGCTTGGCTGGCGAATGCTGTAGTGCTTAAAGTTGTTGCGCTTAAAGTAGATAAACTTAAACCGATAAATAAAGCGAGTTGCTGACGTTTCATAATAATCCCTATTAACTTTTAAATTGAAACTAGGTTGACGTAATTACAACAGTTTCTTATTAATATAATTTTTGACTGAATGGTAAAACTACTTAAAGGCGTTCAAAATACAGTTCAGCTTGTGTTGTTGCATTTACAGGTTTTCCATTTTTAAACTTTGGAGCGTAACGCCATTGTTTAACAGCGGCTATCGCTGATTTTTCAAATGCTTTAGAACCCTCAGAACTAATAACCTTAGGACTTTGCACAAAGCCATGGGTATCAACTGTAATCTCTAATATAACTATTACATGACTTTTAGTTTCACCGCGAGGGTATATAGGCTCGGTTATGTAGAGTGGATTTTGCTCTGAGGTATTTTTCCAGTGCGTATTTTTAGCAAAGGCTAAGGCGTGTTTAGTCGCTTTATCGCTTTCATCTTGTTTTTCATATAGCTGAACTAAGCCAACATGCGCATTAAGCTCAAAGCTTTGATCTAAATTTTTATATTTATCAAATAAGCCAACTATACGGTTTAGCCTTTTAGTTGCTTTGTCGTAATCTTTACGGCCACTCTCAAATGAAACCATTAAAAGGTCAGACTTTATACGCTCTACTGCATTATCAGGTAGCTGGGCTTGGTAATATTTATCTGCATCTTGAGCGTATATTTTCGCTAAAGAGTATTCGCTATGGCTAAACCTATAAAGTAATGTTTCTGCAGCTTCAAATTGCATATTGGCGACAAGGCCTGGGATATTTTGTAATTCAGCGATTTTAATGAGTTGCTCAAAGTTTTTGACTGCGATATATGATTTATTGGTATGAGTGGCTTTGGCTAGTAGCGTATCCATAGTCTCTATTGAGTTTTCACCATAGTTTTTAACTAAAATACGGTGGGCCTGTGAATACAAATCAAACCGTTTCTTTTCATTGCCATTCCCTATAACCATAATGTTCTTTGCAGTATAATTATTGATGGCTTTGGCGTAGTTAATAGCAAGGTTCGCGGTTTCATTGCTATTTTCTCCATATAGAGCGAGCCCTTTTTGATAGGCAAGTTGTGCTTCTTTTTCAGCTTGTTCTTTGGCTGCAACAAATGCTGAGTCAGTTTCTTCGGCGTTTGCAGATACAACTTGAATGCTATTTACTTGGTTTGCGAAAGTGCAGTTAGCAAAGGCTAATAAGCTTAATCCTATTGATATGGCGAGCTGTTGGTGCTTCATAATAATCCCTATTATTTATCAGCCCATAAAATTACCAAAACTATCAAGGCCTGTCATTATTTTAGGTAAATTAAAGTAAACAAGCGAGGTTGTAATATTCGGGTTATTAATTGCTTAACAATCATTGAAAATAACGCCTGTCGTCGCCATATAATTGCCATAAACAGTCTTGTACTACGGTGTATTTATCCTATTTTGTGATACTATCACTTTATTGTCGTGTCGTAGTTATTTAAATATTTGGATTTGTCGTGGCGCAAGTAAGAGCAAGAGTCCAGCTTAAAGTTGGCAGAAATAGTGATATCCCTGCAGAAATAATCTCATTTACTGATTTAAAAGATGGTAAAGAACATATTGCTATGGTGTTTAATAACGCCGATACAGAGCAAGATGTACCGCTAATTCGTATGCATTCAGAATGCCTAACGGGCGATGTATTTTACTCATCGCGTTGTGATTGTGGTGAGCAGCTAAATGAATGTATTGAAATGATGCACGAGCAAGGCGGTATTTTATTGTATTTACGCCAAGAAGGCCGTGGCATTGGTTTATACAACAAAATAGACGCTTACGTATTGCAATCGCAAGGTATGAACACCTACGAAGCTAATAATCATTTAGGCTTTGCTGATGATTTACGTGACTTTTCGGATGCGGTATTAATGCTCAATGCGCTTAATTTAAGTCACGTTAAATTAATGACTAATAATCCTAAAAAGCTTAATGCATTAAAAGATGCCGGTATTAATGTTGACTCGGTTGTGGGCACACATGCGCACATTAAAGCGGGTGTTGCGGGTAATAAATCGTACCTAGAAACAAAAATTAAGCATGGCGCGCATATGTTAGATATTAAGAAAATTAAAAAACCTTAATTATTTAATTACGTTTCGTCTATTAATCCCCCCTCACGCCAAGTTATACTTGGCGTGTTTCGTTTTAAATTAAGAGCAAGTATGTCTACACAATTACGAATTTTTAAAGCCGATGCAGGGCTAAAGTGGTTAAAAGCCGGATGGCTTATTTTTAAAACCCAGCCAGCAACCTTTATTTTTATGCATTTATTTATTGGCATTGTAGGGCTGCTGTCTTTATTTTTACCGCTGCTGCAAGTAGTAGCAGCACTCGCTACGCCATTTTTAACCGCAGGGTTTTACCAAGCGGTGCTTAGTAAGCAACAGGGCGGAAAAATTATGCTAGCCGATATTCTCAAGCCATTTACGGCTAAGGGAAATCGTTTAGGGTTATTACGTTTAGCACTTTATCAAATGGGTGCGGGTATTTTAATGGCGTTACTTGCTAATGGCTTATTTGCCGATGCAGTGGCTGTTATGAGCCAACCAGGACTTGATCCAAACGTAGCACTTGAGCAAATGCTTGAGAGTATTTCGGGCGCGAATGTAATTTTATTTTTTATGGCAATGCTAATTTATTTAACGGCATTTGCGTACGCTGTGCCACTTGTTTATTTTAGTAAAGAAACACGCATTTTAACGGCGCTTAAAAAATCGTTAATGGTGTTTTATCATAACATTTTGCCACTTGGCGTTTTTGGCCTTATTTGCGCATTATTTATGGCGCTTTCGATGTTCTTATCGTTCTTACCACTGTTGATTTTAATGCCGATTTGCTACATTAGCTTTTTTGTATCTTATCAAGCTATTTTTATGCCTGTTGTACCATTAAGTGACGACATTAATGTTAAGCCACTTAGCAGTGAAACAAGCGGACGTTTTGACGCTTAATGGATGATAAATTAAAGCAAAAACTAAAAAACTATGTACTTTGGTTACTAGGGCGCCAAGAATATTCGCGTCGTGAGTTAACGCTCAAATTACAGCAAAAAGAAGCGACAGAAGAGTTTATTGAAACGCTGCTTGATTGGTGCGAAAAGCACAATTTTATTAACGAGCAGCGATACTGTGAAGGCTTTGTAAGAAAACACATATTTAAATGCCACGGGCTTAAGCGAATACAAAGCGAAGCTATGGGCAAAGGGATTGATCGTTCGCTACTTGAAATGGTAGTTGAAGAGCTTGAAATAGATTGGTTTGAGCTTGCGCAGGATGCGTACAATAAAAAATATTCGAATACACCGCCAGATCTCGATTACAAAGATAAAGCTAAGCGCGTGCGCTACTTAATGTATCGGGGTTTTAGCTACGATGAAATTAATTTTGCAATGCAAGCACAGTAAATACAGGTGAGACTTTCAAATGCAGCACATGACTACCGCACAAATTAGGCAACAGTTTTTAGACTTTTTTGCCAGCAAGCAACATCAAATAGTACCTTCTAGCTCGCTTATACCGGGTAACGATGCCACGTTGTTATTTAACAATGCCGGCATGGTGCAATTTAAAGATGTATTTTTAGGCGCAGAAAGCCGCCCTTATACACGTGCGACAAGCTCGCAGCGCTGTGTACGTGCTGGCGGTAAGCATAACGATTTAGAAAACGTAGGCTACACTGCTCGCCACCATACATTTTTTGAAATGTTAGGTAACTTCAGCTTTGGCGATTACTTTAAGCAAGACGCGATTAAGTTTGCGTGGGAGTTTTTAACTGAGGTTGTTAAATTACCTCAAGAAAAACTGCTTGTTACTATTTATCACGATGATGAAGAAGCGTTTGAGTACTGGTCAAAAGATATTGGCTTAAGTGAAGATCGTATTATTCGTATTGCGACCTCTGACAACTTTTGGTCTATGGGCGATACTGGTCCATGTGGTCCGTGTTCTGAAATATTTTATGACCATGGTGAGCATATTTGGGGCGGACCTCCGGGCACTCCAGAGGAAGACGGCGACCGTTTCATCGAAATTTGGAACCTTGTATTTATGCAATACAACCGTCAAAGCGACGGTACTATGTTGCCTCTACCTAAGCAATCTGTTGATACAGGAATGGGCCTTGAGCGTATTTCTGCAATTTTGCAGGGTGTGCATTCAAACTACGAAATCGATTTATTCCAAGGCTTAATTGCAGCAGCTGCAAGTGTAACTAACGCGCAAGATATGGACGATAAGTCACTACGCGTAGTGGCGGATCATATTCGTTCGTGTGCGTTTTTAATCTCTGACGGTGTTATGCCATCTAACGAAGGTCGTGGTTATGTACTACGTCGTATTATTCGTCGTGCTGTGCGCCACGGTAATAAGTTAGGTGCGCAAGGTTCGTTTTTCTATAAGTTAGTTGCTGCGCTAATTGAGCAAATGGGTCAAGCGTACCCAGAGCTTGCTAAGCAACAAGAAATTATCGAAAAAGTATTACGCATTGAAGAAGAACAGTTTGGTAAAACACTTGAGCGTGGCTTAGCTATTTTAGAAGAAAGCTTAAGTGACCTTAAAGGCGATATTATACCGGGCGACTTAGTATTTAAACTTTACGATACGTATGGCTTTCCAGCTGATTTAACGGCCGATGTTGCGCGTGAGCGCCAGATGACGATTGATCATCAAGGTTTTGAAGAGTGCATGGCTGTACAACGTAAAACAGCGCAACAAGCGGGTAAGTTTGGTGCTGATTACAATGAGCAATTAAAATCAGAAAAGCTTACAGAGTTTAAAGGCTACGACAGCACGCACCATAGCGCGACAGTGGTAGAAATTTTTGCCGGTGGCGAAGCTGTTCAGTTATTAGAAGATGGTCAACAAGGTATTGTAGTATTAGACCGCACACCGTTTTACGCTGAATCAGGCGGCCAAACGGGCGACACGGGTACTATTACAGTTGCTGGTGGCGAATTTAATGTTACTAATACCACTAAACTTGGTAATGCTTTTGCTCACCACGGTACTGTGCAAGGTCGCATTGGTGTTAACGATAAAGTGGATGCGACTATTGATGATGCACGCCGCGATAGCATTAAGAAAAACCACACAGCTACACATATTTTACACGAAGCACTACGCCAATTATTAGGCGACCATGTAGGCCAAAAAGGCTCACTTGTTCAGCCTGATCGTTTACGTTTTGACTTTTCGCACTTTGAAGCGGTTACTAAAGATGAGCTACGTGAAATTGAGCGTGTAGTTAATGACGAAATTCGTCGTAACTTCGCACTTAATACTGAGCTTATGGCTATTGATGATGCTAAAGCGAAAGGTGCTATGGCGTTGTTTGGCGAAAAGTATGATGACGAAGTACGTGTAGTTACTATTGGCGACTACTCTATTGAGCTTTGTGGTGGTACTCACGTTGAGCGCGCAGGCGATATTGGTTTATTCAAAATTGTATCTGAAAGTGGTATTGCCGCAGGTGTCCGCCGAATTGAAGCGGTAACCGGTGCTGATGCAGTTGCTTATGTTAGCGAGCAAGAGCAACAATTACATGATGTAGCTGCTTTAGTTAAAGGCGATAGCGCATCGGTACTTGAAAAAGTAACTGCGTTGCTTGAAAAGTCTAAAGGTCTTGAAAAGCAAATTGCGCAACTTAACGATAAGTTAGCAAGTGCAGCGGGTGCATCTTTACTTGATTCGATTGTTGAAATTAACGGCGTTAAGCTACTTGTAGCAAATGTTGAAGGTACTGAATCTAAAGCGCTTCGCGGTATGGTTGACGACCTTAAAAACAAGATTGGCTCAGGTGTTATTGCTCTTGGTGTTGCCAGTGGCGACAAAGTAAGCCTAATTGCTGGTGTAACTAAAGACTTAACAGGCAAAGTAAAAGCCGGTGAGTTAGTTAACCACATGGCAGGCAAAGTAGGTGGTAAAGGTGGCGGTCGTCCAGATATGGCACAAGCCGGTGGTAGCGAGCCACAAAACCTTGCTGCTGCACTAGATAGCGTTACAGCTTGGTTAACTGAGCGTACTTAAGCCTAAGTGGCGCTTATTGTTCAAAAATTCGGTGGCACTTCGGTCGGCTCGATAGAGAGAATTGAAGCGGTCGCCGACCTTGTTGTAAAAACCAGACAACAAGGACACCAAGTGGTTGTGGTGCTCTCGGCTATGTCGGGAGAAACCAACCGCTTAATTAATCTCGCCAAACAAATCGATACTCGCCCGAGTAGCCGTGAACTAGATGTACTTATTAGCACCGGAGAGCAGGTTTCTGTATCACTACTTGCTATGGCTATTATAAAACGTGGCCACTCTGCTGTGAGCCTATTAGCCGATCAAGTCAATATTTTAACCGATAACATGTTTGGTAAAGCTCGTATTGCAGAGGTTGCTGCTACGCGTTTGAAGCATGAGCTTGAGCATAATCGTATTGCTATTATTGCTGGGTTTCAGGGGCGTGATGTTGAGGGCAATATTACAACGCTTGGGCGCGGCGGTACCGATACATCGGCTGTGGAAATAGCTGCGGCTATAAAAGCTGACGAATGCCAGATCTATACAGACGTTGACGGCGTATATACTACAGATCCTCGTGTTGAACCTAACGCGCGCAGAATGAGCCAAGTTACCTTTGCCGAAATGCTAGAACTGGCAAGTTTAGGGGCGAAAGTTTTGCATATTCGCTCAGTAGAAGCCGCAGGAAAACATAATGTGCCACTTAGGGTGCTTTCGAGCTTTAATCCCGATGAAGGTACATTAATAAGTTTTGAGGAGAACGATATGCCAAGCAAGGTTGTATCGGGGATTGCGTTTAATCGTGACGAATGTTTAATTAAGGTACAAGGTGTGCCAACGGGCACGCAATATCTTTCAAAAATATTGAAACTTTTTGCCGAAAATGGCATCGAAATAGATATGATTAATCAAGTTAATCATAACTTTGAAAAAATAGACTATGCTTTTACTGTGCACTCGAATGATTATCTGCAAGCACTTGAATTATTGAGTGAAGATCAAGCTCAGCTCAGTGCTCAAAATATAAGCGGATTGCAAGCGGTAGCTAAAGTTTCTGCTGTTGGCATGGGTATGAAATCACATTCTGGTGTCGCTAGTTTATTTTTTGATGCATTAGCGCAGGAAAATATTAATGTGGTTTTAGTCTCGACTTCAGAGATTAAAATTTCAGTTTTAATAGATGAAAAGTACTTAGAGTTGGCTGTTCGTGCATTACACAAGGCATTTTTAACAGAAAATGGATAGATTGCGAGTTTTTACTTACTTTTCAGTCTAATTTTCATTAGTATGTTTAAGCGGAATCTTATAATTTTTATTGGAACATGGGAGCAAGAGAATGCTAATACTAACTCGTAGAGTAGGTGAAACCCTAATGATTGGTGACGAAGTAACAGTTACTGTTCTAGGTGTTAAAGGAAATCAAGTTCGAATCGGTGTTAATGCACCAAAAGACGTATCAGTGCATCGTGAAGAGATTTACATGCGCATACAAGCTGAAAAGTCGAACCCTAATCCGGGCAATGCTTAATCAACACGTATACGTAGTTGAGTAATTAACTCAACTAGACTAAAAGCCACTCACTGAGTGGCTTTTTTGTTTATAAAAGCGAGTGTTTCAGGATTAAGTATTTGTTTTGATATGTACTGCATACCACTTTTATTTTTAATAATAATACCTTGCTGGGTGTCTATTACTTCGCTTATATTTTGCCATTCTAATTGATAGCTTTTGTAATGATTAGAAGATTTAATACCTTCTTCATCAAAGGTAAGTGTTACCTCAGAGCCTGATGCTCTGCTGAGCATTTGTCTGGTTACCCACCATGGTCTGCGATAGTAAAAAGCGACGCATTCGAGTACCGCTAACATGATCATAAACGATCCTAAGTAATGATCGTCTAAAACATAAATGCCAAATAGACCAAGCGCAACTAACAACACAAGTAAAAAGTATTTAGGTTTTGCACGCTTACTATAAGGGAGTGACTCATCAAAACACTCGTAAAAGTAGGGTTTATCTAATGTGTAGGTGGTTGTGAATGCCATTTTGCCTTGCTTTAAATATCGTTTTTTTTATTTTAACAAGCTAACTGCTAAATGAGCAGCTTTATAGTCAGTGATTTTATTACTGGCACAAAAAAACGGCTCGAAAGCCGTTTTTTTAGCGGTACAAGAAGAATTAACAGTTAGTTTCTTCAGCGTTCACGCCTTCTTTAACATTTTCACATGCATCTTCAACAGAGTTTTGCACATCAGTTACTGCTTCGTCGATACGTTCGCCAGCATCTTCTGCATGGTTGTCTTCACAACCCATCATGAAAAAACCTGCAAATACTGCGATTAGTGCTGCTTTTAAAGTTGTAGAGTTCATAGTGTAATTCCTTGTAAGTATTAATTAAATTTTAGTGTTTGTTAGTTGAATGCTTTATCTACCTGGGTGATTTACCACGTAGTGCACCTGAAACTAATGAAATCACTAAAAGTACTAAAAAGATAAAAAATATAATTTTTGCTATACCAGCTGCGGCACCTGCGATGCCACCAAAACCTAACACTGCAGCGATTAAAGCAATAACTAAAAATGTAATTGTCCAGCGTAACATTGTTTTCTCCTTGGTTATCAAATTTGCTCATAATAACTAATGCCAGTTATATGCCAAAGTTTATTTGGTATAAATATCAATTGGTTATGGTTTTTCGCTGTTGTTCTAGTTATTAGTTGGTTAGTAACTTTTACGCTTTGTTATGTAAGTTATTCACACTGTTGCAAATAACTGCTAAATGTTCACTAAATAAACTTATTTTGGTAAGACCAATTAACAATTGGTGTGTGGCTTTGCACTTTATATTAAGAATTAGTGTTTATTTTTACTTAGCTTGATAGTTAATTAACAAATTCCATATAACTATTAGCTATAGTCGTTATTTCTTGTATGTATTGTAGAGCGCGTGATTGCTGAGTTATAGCATGTAAATTAATTGAGTGTTATGTTGTTTATTGTTTAATTGGTTTTACCAATTTACAAGATGTAGACAAAGCGATTAGTTTTGTTATTATCCAGTGAATAAATATTTAATTAAATCGATTTTTTATTTTCGATATGGGTTTCAAGGGGAGAAAAATGGATATAGGTGCTCTACTCACAACGGCTGGTAACTTAATGCTTACTGGCATGGTTGGGGTGTTTGTATTTCTGTCGATATTAATTGGTGCAGTAACGCTTATGTCTAATTTGGTGACGCGCTTTAGCGAACCTGACGTGGCGACACCAGTTAAATCACCATCTTTTAAATCTCAAGGTGTGCCTAATGAGCACATCGCTGCTATTAGTGCTGCCATTGCTCAGTACAAATCAAATAATAAATAAGGGGCACACACATGGCTAAATTAAAACTAACAGAATTGGTATTACGCGATGCTCACCAATCATTATTAGCAACGCGTATGCGCCTAGACGATATGCTACCGATTGCTAGCAAATTAGACGATGCGGGTTATTGGTCTATTGAATCGTGGGGCGGTGCTACATTTGACTCGTGTATTCGTTATTTAGGCGAAGATCCTTGGGAGCGTATTCGTGCACTAAAAAAAGCGATGCCTAATACTAAACAGCAAATGCTATTACGCGGTCAAAACTTATTAGGTTACCGCCATTACGCTGATGACGTAGTTGAAAAATTTGTAGAACGTGCACATAAAAATGGCGTTGACGTATTTCGTATATTTGATGCAATGAACGATGTTCGCAATCTAGAAACAGCTATTAAAGCGGCTGTAAAAGTAGGCGCTCACGCTCAAGGTACTATTTCGTACACAGTTAGCCCAGTTCATACACTTGATATGTGGCTAACTCTTGCAAAGCAGCTTGAAGATATGGGTTGTCACTCAATTTGTATTAAAGATATGGCGGGTTTATTAAAGCCGTACGATGCTGAAAAACTAATTAAAGCACTTAAAGAAACTGTATCTATTCCAATTGCTATGCAGTGCCACGCTACAACAGGTTTAAGTACTGCTACTTACCAAAAAGCAATTGATGCTGGTATTGATATGCTCGATACCGCTATTTCATCAATGAGTATGACTTATGGACATTCTGCAACTGAAACTATTGTATCGATAGTTGAAGGGACTGAGCGTGATACTGGGCTTGATTTAAACCACCTAGAAGAAATTGCTGCTTACTTTAGAGATGTACGTAAAAAATATGCGGCATTTGAAGGTAGCTTAAAAGGGGTTGATGGGCGTATTTTACTAGCTCAAGTACCTGGTGGCATGCTTACAAACATGGAAAACCAACTTAAAGAGCAAGGCGCAGCCGATAAGCTTAATGAGGTTTTACTTGAGATCCCACGTGTACGTGAAGATCTTGGCTTTTTACCTTTAGTAACACCAACGTCGCAAATTGTTGGCACTCAAGCGGTACTTAATGTGCTAACGGGTGAGCGTTATAAAACCATTACTAAAGAAACTGCTGGCGTATTAAAAGGTGAATATGGCTTAACACCAGCACCAATGAATAAAGAGCTACAAGAGCGCGTGCTTGATGGAGCGGAAGTTATTACTTGTCGCCCTGCTGATAACATTGCACCTGAGCTTGCAACGCTTGAAGCTGAGTTATTAAAAGAAGCACAAGAGCAAGGTTTAACACTTGCTGATGATCAAATTGATGACGTATTAACTTATGCATTATTCCCACAAGTTGGTTTGAAGTTTATTAAAAACCGCAACAACCCAGATGCATTTGAGCCAGTACCTTCTGTTGAAGATAAAAGCAGTAAAGCACCTTCTAAATCAGTTTCAAATAGTAACAAAGTGAAGGCTGAGCAGTACAGTGTAAAAGTAGATGGTAAAGTTTATGACGTAGTCGTAGCGCAAGGTGGTGAACTTAAAGAAGTAACATTAAAAGACTCTGAGCACATTCCTCAATCTGCTTCGGTTGCATCAGGTGAAACACTTAACGCGCCTCTAGCCGGTAATATTTTTAAGATTAAGGTAAAAGCTGGGCAAGTTGTTAACGAAGGCGATGTAGTGATTATTATGGAAGCCATGAAAATGGAAACTGAAATACGCGCTACGCATACCGGAACAATTGCTGAAGTGTTAGTTAGTGAAGGCGATGCTGTAACTACCGGCGACGCTATGATTGCATTAGCTTAGGAGTAAATAGAGGATGGAAGGTATTTTAAACCTCTGGAATGCGACAGGCATTGCTAACTTTACAATCCCATCGTTAATAATGATTGCGGTAGGGTGTTTATTACTGTTTTTAGCGATAGCTAAAGGCTTTGAACCACTATTATTACTACCTATTGGTTTTGGTGCAATTTTAACAAATGTACCAGTGGCAGGTTTGTCAGACCCAGGTGGGCTTTTGTACTACGTTTATTATGTGGGTATTGATACGGGGATTTTTCCGCTGTTGATATTTATGGGAGTAGGGGCGCTGACCGACTTTAGCGCGCTTATTGCAAACCCACGTATGTTGTTATTAGGTGCGGCTGCACAGTTTGGTATTTTTGCTACATTGTTTGGCGCTATATTACTTAACTATGTGCCAGGTTTTGAATTTACTCTACAGGACGCATCGGCTATTGCCATTATAGGTGGTGCCGATGGGCCAACAGCAATATTTTTAGCATCAAAACTGGCACCTGATTTACTAGGCGCAATAGCAGTAGCTGCGTATTCATATATGGCACTTGTGCCAATTATTCAGCCGCCAATTATGCGTGCATTAACAACCCCAGAAGAACGTAAAATAAAAATGCCAGAGCTTCGCAAAGTATCTAAAAAGGAAAAGATTATTTTTCCTCTTATGGTGCTTAGTTTAACGGCTATGTTTTTACCGGCTGCTATACCGCTGGTAGGTATGTTTTGTTTAGGTAACTTAATGCGAGAGTCGGGTGTTGTTGATAGATTAAGTAACAGTGCTCAAAACGAAATCATTAATGTTACAACTATATTTTTAGGCTTAGCTGTTGGTTCAAAGCTTGCTGCAGATAAGTTTTTAACTGTTGAGACGATTGGTATTTTAGTGCTTGGCGCACTGGCTTTTGCAATTGGTACGGCATCTGGCGTATTTATGGCAAAAGGACTTAACCGAATATCTAAAACGCCTATAAATCCATTAATTGGGGCGGCAGGTGTATCGGCTGTGCCAATGGCGGCACGAGTAGTTAATAAAGTTGGCCTTGAAAGTAACCCACATAACTTTTTACTTATGCATGCAATGGGACCCAACGTAGCGGGTGTACTTGGTAGTGCAGTTGCTGCGGGTATTTTATTAGCACTTGTTGGCTAAAAATGTAATTTAAAATAGATTAACCATTAAGCGCAGTTTACTGCGCTTTTTTTTGTTCTTAATTTGTTCACCGCTAAATGGTTTCTTGTTCAGCACTTTTTGTTTACAGTAACAGCTCTTCAACATTTTAAGGATAGTTATCATGCTTCACACGCCTTTAGCAAAGCACTTGCCTCACGTTAGTAAACTTGTATTTGGATGTATGGGTCTTGGCGGCGGTTGGAATAAAGACGCAATCACTGATGCACATGTTAAGCAAGCTCATGAGTGTATAGATAACGCCATTGAAGGCGGTATTAATTTTTTTGACCATGCTGATATTTATACTTTTGGTAAAGCAGAGCAGGTTTTTGGTAAAGCATTAAGTGAGCGGCCAGAGCTTAGAGAGCACATGTATATTCAATCTAAGTGTGGGATTCGATTTGAAGATGACTTAGGGCCAAAGCGCTATGATTTTTCCCCAAAGTGGATTGAGCAATCAGTTGAAGCATCATTAAAACGATTAAATACAGACTATTTAGACGTACTTATGCTGCATCGCCCTGATCCACTCATGGAAGTTAACGAAATTGCTCGTATATTTAGTTGCTTAAAAGAAAGCGGTAAAGTGCGCAATTTTGCAGTATCGAATATGCAGCAGCACCAAATGAACTTTTTACAGCACGCACTTGATATGCCGATTGTGGCTAACCAAATTGAGGCTAGTTTACAAAAACATCAGTTTGTTGATGAAGGTGTATATGCCGGTAACAGTGACGGTAAAGATCTTAATTTTACACCAGGTAGTATTGAGTACTGTCGACATTTTGAAATCCAAATTCAAAGCTGGGGTAGTTTATGCCAAGGCTTGTACAGCGGTAGTGATTTATCAAACGCATCTCAGGCAGATATAAACACCAGTCTTTTAGTTAATAAGCTGGCTGCACTTTATGAAACCTCTGCTGAGGCAATTGTACTTGCATGGTTGCTTCGCCATCCCGCATCTATTCAGCCAATTATTGGAACAACTAATGCTAAACGGATTAAAGCCTCTTGTGATGCTGTAAACGTAGAGCTAACTCGTGAGCATTGGTATGCACTTTATGTAAGCGCTAAAGGCCACGAATTACCATAAGTAGGGCGTTAATATGAACATATTCGTTATTTTAATTGGTTTGTTTGTTGCGCTGGCGATACTTATACCCTTGCTTGAAAAGTATCAAAGTAAAATAGGGCTTGATGGCGCAACCAAATACAGTAAATATATTTGGCCATTAGTGATGGTGTCTTTAGTTATTCAGCTCATTTATGTACTGATGTACTAATGGTTTATAGCGTATACAAAAAAGCCTTTGCAGGTTAAACCTGCAAAGGCTTTTTTAATGTTTATTGATAAACTTTATTTAAGTGCTAACTGTAGCTCGCGATTGCGCTCAAGCTGGGCAATAAAGTTATCAGCAATAGGTTTAAACTTGGCAAGTTCTGAGCGAGGTAATGGCTCTGACTTAGGAAGTTTTACAGTTTTAGGATTACGGTGAACGCCATTTACTAAAAACTCATAGTGCAAATGTGCACCAGTAACACGACCTGTAGAACCTACAGTACCAATTTGTTGGCCCTGTTTAACTTTTTGGCCCGTTTTAACTAGCTTCTTATTTAGGTGTAAGTACTTAGTTACATATTGCGTGCCATGGCTAATAAATACGTAGTTACCGTTGTACTTGCTGTAACCGGCTTTAATTACTTTACCGTTACCAGATGCAACAACAGGTGTGCCAGTGCGTGCAGCAAAGTCGATACCACGGTGGGCTCTAACTTGCCCAGTAACAGGGTGTAAGCGGCGAGGATTAAAGCTCGAACTAATATATTTAAAGCTTACAGGCGCACGTAAAAATGCTTTTTTCATGCTACGCCCTTCAGGCGTATAAAAATTGCCGTCGGTATGGCGAATAGCTGCAAAGCGCTGACCTTGGTTTACAAATTCAGCTGCAATAATTTTACCAGTACCAATAAACTCGCCATCAACATAGTGAGACTCGTAAATTAAGCCAAATACATCGCCTTTACGAATGTCGTTTGCAAAATCAACATCCCAACCAAATATGTCAGCAAAGTTCATTATTTGGCGTTCGCTTAAACCTGCTGCAATTGCTGAAGTCCAAAAATTGTTAGATATTTCGCCGCCAGCGGTTTTGGTTAGCGTTTCAATTTCTTTGCTATCAATAGCTGTATCGTAATTACCTTCTTCGTTTAAGGTAACAAATAAAGTATCGGTTTTTGAAATCACATAGCGCAGTTGAGCTAAGGAGCCATCTTCAGCTGTCGCAAAACTAAGTATTTCACCTGGGTGAATTTTAGTCAGCTTGCGAGTCTCAGCATTAGTGTTAATTAGTTTATGAAGCGTTTGAGCCGAAAAACCAGCACGCTTAAAGATAATTGCTAAATTGTCGCCATTTTTAACTTTATGATCGACAAAGTCGTATTCTGGTAACTTTTCTGCTGCTTGCTCTGAATTTAACTCAGTTAATTTTTCGTTGTTATCAACTTTAACTTGTAACTCATAGCGCTTACCAATTTCTAGTGCATTTGCACTATTGTCTTTGGATGCAGTGGCTTTTTCAGAAGGAAGAAAGGCTAAGCCAACAATAGCAGAAACCAAACCTAGAATAAGCAATTTGTGTTTTTTGGGGAGCGTGTGAACCACGTGAACCATAACGTGCCTTTTTCTGCTGTCAAGATAATAAATACATAATATTGCAGGATATACTTAATAATGTACGAATACTAGTGTTTTGTAGATTTAAACTGACCTTAAACTACGCTAAAATCGGGCTTAGAAAGCCTTTTTTAACGCTCTACCTAGCTAAGACTCAATTGATTTAGTTTAGTTGCATGAATCACTTAAAAAGTTGTTTTAATTAGGTAGAAATTTGTTATGTTAGCTACATCTATTTATTCGGTTTAAACCTTTATTAAACCGTGACTACGCAAGTAACTAGTCGCCCCTTCGTCGGCAGAATTTTGGAGTAATACACAGTGGATTTACAAACCGCTCTAGCAGAGATAAAACGCGGTGCAGAAGAAATATTAATTGAAGACGAACTAGTTGAAAAACTAAAGTCGGGCAAGAAGCTAAAAATAAAAGCAGGCTTTGATCCTACAGCGCCTGATTTACACTTAGGACACACTGTACTAATTAATAAAATGAAAACCTTTCAGGATTTAGGTCATGAGGTTATTTTCTTAATTGGTGACTTTACTGGCATGATTGGTGACCCAACGGGGAAAAACGTAACGCGTAAACCACTTACTCGTGAAGACGTACTAGCCAATGCCGAAACATATAAAGAACAAGTATTCAAAATTCTAGATCCTGCTAAAACCACTGTTGCATTTAACTCTACTTGGATGGAAAAGTTAGGCGCTGCAGGCATGATTAAACTTGCTGCAAACCAAACCGTAGCACGTATGCTTGAACGTGATGACTTTAAAAAGCGTTATGGAAGCGGCCAACCAATTGCAATTCATGAGTTTTTATATCCACTGGTACAAGGTTGGGATTCGGTTGCACTAGAGTCAGATGTTGAACTAGGTGGTACTGATCAGCGCTTTAACTTGTTAATGGGCCGTGAGCTACAAAAAGTAGAAGGTCAAAAGCCGCAAACAGTATTAATGATGCCATTACTTGAAGGTACTGACGGCGTTCAAAAAATGTCTAAGTCGCTTGGTAACTACATTGGTATTACTGATGCACCTAACGATATGTTTGGTAAAATAATGTCAATTAGTGATGTGCTAATGTGGCGTTACTACGACTTATTAAGTGCGCTTTCTATTGAAGAAATTGCAGCTCAAAAAGAACGTGTTGATCAAGGTACGAATCCGCGCGATATTAAAATTGAACTAGCTAAAGAGCTAATTGCTCGTTTTCATAGTGAAGCTGATGCACAAGGTGCACATGATGATTTTATTCAGCGTTTTCAGAAAAAAGCGTTACCAGATGAAATCCCAGAGCTAACAATCACTATTGCAGAAGATACTATTTTAATTGCTAACTTGCTTAAAGAAGCAAATTTAGTATTAAGTACATCAGAAGCAATGCGTATGATTAAGCAAGGTGCAGTTAAACTTAACGGTGAAGATAAAATCACTGATACCAAACTTGAAATAGCAAAAGGCACAACGGCTATTTACCAAGTAGGTAAACGTAAGTTTGCAAATATTACTGTAGCTTAAGCACAGTTTAAAAACTAAAAAACCAGCCTCGGCTGGTTTTTTTTGTGCTCGTATTTTGAGCCCTTTAAATCAATTTTAATATTTCAATGCTGGCTATTACTAACAACCAAAATACACGGGCCTGATTTAACCTATTAATTATTACAGGTACATCCTCGGGTGTAGGTAGTCTATCAGTGCCAATACGCATTTTATTAAAGCGAGTACCTAAATAAACTGCAGGCCCGCCCAGCTGCACGCCAAGTGATGCAGAACATGTGCTTAAGAGCCAGCCTGTATTTGTTTGATAAAAATGCCTGCCATAATGCTTTATATAATGCATGCTTTGTTTGCTTGCTCGACTTGCTGCAATAGTTAAAGCGAGTAAGCGCATCGGAATGTATTCAATAATAAACAAGAGTGTTTTAAGCGGTTTTAAAAAGTAACTATTTGGGGGGATATCACTACGCCATGCTTGTTGTATTAAGGTAAGTAACCGATAGGCAAGGGCAGCAATAGGACCAAATGCTAAAAATATAAATATGACTACGAAATAGTATCGAGCAGTGCGCAGTATTAAGCTCTCAGTTAATGCTTTGATAATACCAGCAGATGAAAGCCTATTAACTTCACGGGCAAGCAGTGGCTTTAGTAATTCGCGCGCTGTGGATTTTTGATTTTGTTTAGTTAGCTTTGCAATGCGAAGTGCTTTTTTATCAATGCTCTTACTTTCTAAGCATAAGTATAAAATAAGGCCAGCGAGTAATTCAGGATAAAAAGCAAACTCGAGTAGCAACACTACAATAATGAGAATGACACTTAAAATAAGTGAGCTTGCGAGTATAGCTGCCAAATATTGATAGCTTTTAGGTTCTTTGCTTTTGTATATACGTTTGCCAATAGCACTAAAAACAGCATTTAACGCCGTATTAGGATGATACCAGCTAATAAGGGGAATAAAGCGCTCAGCAAGGAGCGCTAGTATAAAGGCAATAAAGTCCAAGTGATTTTGAACAATATTGCTAAGCATTTACAGAGATACTGCTGTAAGCTTTTCTAAAAGTGCAACAACCATTTTAGATGAGTTGATTGATGCTGTTTCTAGGTATTCTTCAAATGATTGTGGTGACTCTTTACCAGCAATATCAGACATTGAGCGAATTACAACAAATGGTGTGTTTAGCGTAAAACACGTTTGTGCAATTGAAGCGCCTTCCATTTCAACAGCAAGCATTGTAGGAAAATCACTACGTGCTTTATCAATGCGTATAGGGTCACACATAAATGTGTCACCAGTACAAATTAAGCCAACGAGTGTTTTAACATCACTGATTTGTTCGATAGTTTGCTGTGCTGCTTCAACTAATTTAGGGTGTGCTGCAAAGCCTGCCGGCATTTGTGGTACTTGGCCAATTTCGTAGCCAAAAGCAGTTACGTCTACATCGTGGTGACGTACTTCTGACGAAATTACTACATCGCCTACACTAAGAGAAGGATCGAATCCACCGGCTGAGCCTGTGTTAATTATGCAATCAGGTTTGAAGTTATCGATCAGTAAGGTAGTTGCAATAGTTGATGCGACTTTACCAATACCAGATTGAACAAGTGTCACCGTGTTACCAGCCAACTCGCCAGTATAAAAAGTGAAACCTGCTTTAGTTAAAATTTGTGGGTTTTGCATAGCTTCACGTAAAATTTTAACTTCTGGCTCCATTGCGCCAATAATACCAACATTCATAAAGTTTAATTCCTGAGTTTGAATCACTTGATTATACGTGAAGTTAGCAATAAAAAACAAAAAAGCGAGCTTGTTTATGAGCTCGCTTTAAATACTTTTTAGGAGAGTATTTAATTCGTTTTTTAAATTTCAGCTAACGCGGTGGTTTGCGCTTTAGCCTGAGAAGGTGAAAGTACCGCTGGCTTATGTGAGCGGTTACGAACAGGGCGCTGAGTTTGTGTTGCTGCAGGCTTACCAAGTTTAAACATAATTGCATCGCGTACTTCAGAAGGGCGGTAGCCCGATTTAACTTTCATACGAATATGTGGAATGCCCGCAGACTCTAGTGCACCGTTTACAAACCAGTCGCGTTGAGCTTTGTGGCCATCTTTGTTGGCATTGTTAACTAGGTCAACAGCAGCAATGATTGTTAGTTTTTCTTTATCGATTAATACAAAGTCGAGTTGCTTATTTTTAGCTTTAGCTAAAGCAGCACGTTTAGACTTTACTGAAAGGCCTTGCTTACAGTCAATAACGTCGATTAACTTAACGCGACTAACAATTTTATATTGATCGCCAACAGCACGCTCGAGAAGATTTAAAAAAGCGCCTTCAACCTGCGTAAAAACAGTTTGCTTGCGAGTAAAAGGATACGGGTTTCCGCCATCGTCATTAAATTTTGACGCAACAACAGAGGCCCCGACAACTAATACTAGGATTAATAATAAAGCGAATTCCATACGGTAACTCCATAACAACAAATTGACACTGCTCAAACAAAGCAATTTACGTGCCTAAAAAGTATGGGTTATAAAATAATTACCGACTGGTTTACAAGCAATAGCTACACAGCGATTAAGCTTTGTAGCCTCCTTTAATACCCTTTACTGCAATAGCTACAGCATCGTGTGCATGCAGTGACTCATAGTGGTTTATTTGCAGCCAATAATCACTGTAATGGTTTGCCTCTAGCAATGCTTTAATTTTACGCGCTGCATCTTCACAAAACATAAGGTTTTGACCATTCAAACGGGCAAATTCTTGCTCATCTTCACGTTTTACTGCTGCTTGTACTGGTGTTTTAAGCTCAGCTTCAAGAGTGTTAATTAGCGTAACTACGTCAAATTCTTGAATGTTGCTATCAAGCTTTACTTTTACGTTGGCAATAGAGCGCTGCGAGTGGGGAGTCGCTACAATACCTTGTGTAGTGCCTAGCCATTCGTGCACATCTTTTTGGCTTAAGGTTTCTTGGTTAAACTTTTCGTTAAACGCGTTTTGTATAAGCTGGCGCGCAAGTGCAGCAGAGCATGGGCACGTTGAAGAATAAGTAACATCTACGGTTAGCTCGTAGCTAATAACGTTATTTTCAATTGTACTGGTAAGTACAACTGGGTAGCTTTTCCAGCCCGCTTTGCCACTTAATAGTGACTTACGGCGTAGCGGTAATTCAAATTTAAATTCAATTTGTGCTTTATTGCTCAGCCCTTCGTGGCTAGTTATAAAGGTATCGAGTGCCTGCGCTATTGTTTGCGGATTGACTTGCTGCTCGGTTGAAAGCAGATCAAGTGCCAAAAATAGACGTGACATATGAATGCCTTTGGCATCTTCTTTATGTAAATTTACAAATGCACGCGCTTTGGCGTTTACTGTAACTGGAGATAAGTCTCGGGATTCAAAAATAAATGGCAGTTCTATTTCGCCCATGCCAACCCAGTCTAATTTACCTGTTTGTAAAGCGGGTGCAGTGTCTGCTATATCTGGCATATTGGTTTGCATGTGCGCTACTCGTATTTTGGGGATAATAAAGCGGGGCATTTTACACTAAATAATTTATTGCTGAAATGATGAGTTTAATAGATGAGCTAAATCAAACATGAAAAATTCTGTTTTTATCGCACAACGTGAGTAGTGGTAGGAGAAAAATGCTAAAATCTGGGAAAATGGTATGTTTATACATACGCATTGCCTTCTTTATATTAAGTACACAGCTAAGAGATAAAATTACGTATGACCGATTATTCTTTGAGCCCTTGGGCTCGGGTACTTTCCAGCTCAATAACGCGATTTGGTGAATTTAAAACCGCTGCTATTTGTTACACTTTATTTTTAACTGTATCTCTTATTTTATCGAGCATGTTTTATTATGTGGCGATAGGCGAATTACACCTTGTTGATATTTTAGCCGTGGTATTTTTTACGGCTGTAGTGTCTCCTTTAATAATAAGTGTGTTGCTTAATTCAATTCGACAACTAGATGCCTCATATGCTTATTTAGATAGCGCCACCAAGCAAGAAAAGCTTTTAAATCAAACCCTAAAAGATAACATTAACCGTCTAAACATCGAAATTGATGAGCGTAAAATGGCATTTCATGCCAAGCACCGCGCTATTGAAGAACTACGACGAGAAATTGCTGAGCGTAAAAAAACACAACAAGAACTTGCTCAACAAAGCATGCTGCAGCGCTCAATAGTTGATTCATCTCCTGATTTATTTTATTACCGCGATAACAATGGCGTGTTTGCTGGTTGTAATAAAATGTTTGAAGAAGTAATGGGCAAATCAAGTAGCGAACTAATTGGCAAAACGGTTGAGCAAATATTCCCTAGTCAGTTTTTATCTGAAGTTTTGAAAACCGATAAAGAAGTAGAGCAAAGCCATAAAGCACTAACCATTGATGTGGGTTATGAGGTAAATGGCGAAACGCGTTGGTTTGAGCTGCGTAAATTACCTTTTATAAATGATGAAGGTGATTACATTGGTCTACTGGGCTTTGGTCGTGATATCACAAGTCGTAAGGAGGCCGCTCAAGCGCTCGAAACGGCCTATAAAGACAAAGGTAAGTTTATTGCCACATTAAGCCATGAACTACGTACACCGCTCAATGGTATTGTTGGTTTAACACGAATGCTGCTTGATACTGACTTAAACAAACAGCAGCGTAGTTGGGGTAATACTATATTTTCGAGTGCTGAAACGCTTGGCAATATTTTTAACGATATTATTGATTTAGACAAAATAGATAGAGATCAGCTCGATATAGTGACCAACTCTATTAACGTATCAGACTTTATAAATGACGTTGTTAACTTTGCGGGCTTAATCGCGGAGCAAAAAGAGCTAGAGTTTGATATTAAGCGCAATGGGGTGCTGGATATTTACGCACAGCTCGACCCAACTCGCTTACGCCAAGTTGTTTGGAACTTAATTAATAATGCCGTTAAGTTTACACAGCAAGGAAAGGTAACACTTGAATGTAGCCGAGAAAACAGAGTTGAAGGCCCATGGTTAGTTATGAAAGTATCGGATACCGGCCAAGGTATTCCGCCAGAGCAGCTTGCTCATATATTTGATATGTATTACAAAGCGCCAGATTTAAAAGGGACTAACGCAATAGGTTCCGGTATTGGTTTGGCTGTAACTAAGGCACTTGTAAGTGCGATGAAAGGGATAATTACAGTAAATAGTACTGAGGGCGAAGGAAGTTGCTTTACAGTTCAAATACCGCTTAGTCTATGTGTAGCACCAACAGAGCAAAGTTATGTTGGTCGTGGTTTGTATATTTTACTAGTAGAAGATGTACCTCTTAACGCCGAAATTGCTACAAACTTATTAGAGCAACGCGGGCATGAGGTGTTGTGGGCTGAAACCGGTGAAGATGCACTCTCGTTTGTCGAAACTGAAGATGACTTAGATTTAGTATTACTTGATATGCAATTGCCTGATATAAATGGTGACGTAGTTGCCAAGCAAATACGCTCAGATAGTCACTTTGATAAATTACCTATCGTGGCACTTACGGCCAATGTTCGTAGTGCTGAGGAAGAGCTTGAAGGCATATCAATACAAGGGGCGCTTGCTAAACCAATTAACACGGTGAAGCTTGATAAAATGCTGGCTGATTTATTTGGAATTAAGCAAAGTGAATGCACAGAGCCGCTGTTAAAAGTAAGTGAAGAAGCCCTTAAAGGCATTGATGCACACTTATTAGATATGGAAACAATAGAAGACTTTGTCAATTCGATGGGCTTAGTTGTGTTTAGACGCAGTAGTCAGCTATTCGAAAAGCTAAGTCCACAATATCAGCAAGAGTTACTTACTTCATTAAATACTGGTGATAGAGAAGAGTATGAATCAGTAGCGCATAAACTCAAAGGTGCGGCTGGCTCAGTAGGTCTTAATGATGTGCAGCTTCATGCCAAAATAATGGAACATGGTGCGATTGATGAATCTAATGAGGTGTTAAAGCAGTGGTTAGATATTCTGGCAGATAAAATAAATGAAGGACAAAAAGCCCTTCATTTATTTTTACAGCAATTAGAGTGAAACTAATTAGCTCTAATTAAGCGTCAATTTTACCAATGAAACGGTAACCTTCACCATGGATGGTGCTGATTAACTCAGACGTTGAGTTATCACTTTCAAAATGCTTACGAATGCGACGAATAGTAACGTCAACAGTACGGTCATTTGCGCGAAGCTCACGGCCTGTCATGTGCTTAATTAATTGCTCACGGCTGAAAATGCGACCTGGAGAATCAAGCATTAAACGAAGTGCTCTGTACTCACCTTTAGGTAAACGCTTAGCGTCGCCATTTGGAGAAGTAAGACAACGGCTGTTTTCATCAAGTTCCCAACCATTAAACGTAATAACACCATTTGTTTCTAGTGCTGACTCTTCACCACCTAAGGCAGTACGAGTAATAAGGTTGCGAGCTCTGATAGTTAATTCACGCGGGTTGAACGGTTTAGTAACGTAGTCATCTGCGCCAATTTCAAGACCTAAAATACGGTCAACATCGTTATCACGACCAGTTAGGAATATAAGACCTACTTTACGCTTTTGGCGTAATTCACGGGCTAAAATAAGACCGTTTTTACCAGGAAGGTTGATATCCATAACTACAAGATTAACGTCATCGTTATTTGTAAGCTTGTCATGCATATCATCGCCATCAATGGCTTCAATAACTTTGTACCCTTCAGCTTCAAATAAACTAACTAGGTTCAGTCGAGTTACGTCTTCATCTTCTACGATTAGAATGACTGGCGTTTGCATTATTAATTAACCTTTTGGAATATATTATTTATAAAAAATCGGTGACTAATTTATAACCGATTACTAGAGATTATAGGATTATACCCATTTGTTAACAAGGAAAAAACAAATTGGATAAAAATAAAACAGTAGGGTGTCCAAAGTCTACTAAAAAAGGGCAGTGCAAAAACTACTGTTTAATTGATATATACATGGATGTAGCTATTTGAATCATAAAGTCGAAGCCATTTTCCTTTGATAATTGACATATCATTCAATTAAACAAGGTACTTAAAATAATCAGACTAATTCAAAGCAAAACTATATCACTTTTTAACCTTTTAACCTTTCATCAATGTATGTGATACAGCAAAGATAAAAAAGTTCATAAATCGCTTGGTAATATTTATTTAAAGCAATTAAATAATGTTACGCACTTATCACATGCCTCATTAATGAGGTCATTAAATGCTAATTCAAGGATAAATTTTAAATATATGCACTTTTTAATGATCTTTATTTAAGGAATAGTAATTATAAAGCGAGCACCGCGTTTTTCTTCAAGATCAAACATCACTCTTCCGCCAAGTGCTTGTGTTACTAGGTTATAAACTAAGTGCATGCCTAAGCCACTTGCGCCTTGCCCGCGCTTTGAAGTTACGAATGGGTCAAAAATTCTATTTTTAATGTTTTTGTCAACGCCCTGACCATTGTCAGAATAAACGATTGTTAATTTTTTCCCGACGAGTTCTACGTCAAAGCGAATTTCATTGTTTTCTTTACCTATAAATCCATGAATTACAGAGTTCATAAGTAACTGCTGAAAAACTTGTTGTAGAGGTTCAGACTTACTATGAATAGCCAAGTCGGTCGGACAGTTGATAGTTACAACAGGCTTTTTGGGCAATAATTCAGATTGAATCGATGTTAAAACATCACTTATTAATTTGTGCACATTAATATAGGTATTTACACCGTCATCTTGAATAACCGCTACTTTTTTAAAGTTAGATATAAGGTCAGCTGCACGATTTAAGTTGCGGTAAATTAAATCTAAGTTTTCAATACCTTCATCTATAAAGCGTTTTAGATGGCTTGAGGTAAGTTTTTTGTCATCAAAGCTTTGCTGTATGTCTGCTAGTTTATCTCTAAGTAACGTAGAACCGGTAATACCTAGCCCTATTGGTGTGTTAACTTCATGGGCAACACCTGCAACCATTTGCCCTAAAGATGCCATTTTTTCGTTTTCAACAATTTGTGTTTGGTATTGATGCATCCGCTCAAGAGTTGATAAAAGCTCTTGATTTGCCTCTCTAAGGGCGATTGTTCGTTGGTTTACTTTTTCTTCAAGGCTTAGGTTTAGTTGTTTGATTTCTTGCTTATCTTTTTCGTGGCGTTCAAGTTGTTTTTTTGTACGCGTAAGCATGATATTTAAACTATTTGAAAGAGCACTTATTTCTTTTACATCAGTTACTGGTGCGCGTGCATCGTAGTTATGATTTTTAGACACATCCTGCAATAACATGCTTAATTGCTCTATTGGCTTAGCTATACGTCGTTGAACTTTAATAGCAATAAAGTAAACAAGCGCCAGAATTAATAATGTTAATAACACGTCTATTAATATTTTTCTCTCAATATAAACCTCTAAACTCTCGAGGCTTCCTCGCATATACACATAACCTACTACTTGTTCGTTATCGTAAATAGGGCGGGTTAGCTCAATATGGTCACTCGTAATTCGTGGTGTTTTTAGCTCTTCTACACTGTCTATTCTCAGTGGCACAGGAGGTGTTTTTTTAGCATTAAAGCTAATAAAGAAAACAGGCTTTTGGGATGCTTTTTCTATTGAGTAAATATGTATGTTTTTTACAAGAGGGATCTTTTCAAATGACTTGAGGCGTTTTTCTTCTGTTTTACGATCATCTTCAATTACCGATTGCCCAGCATCAAAAGCTACAATTTCAGAAAGAATAACAAGCTTATTAACTATTAATTGCTTTTGTTCTTTCACGCTTAAATACGTAGAGATAGAAATAGATAACGATAAGCAAATAGCTGTAATAAGCATGATCAAATTAATGAGTGCTTTTCGAATGCTACTTTGATGAACTTTTTTAGGCATTATTTCATTATCGCCTGAGTTAATTTTAATTATTTAGAGTTTTAGTTTAGCAAAGACGTGGAAAAATGAAGGAAAAAAACTAAATTAATTCTTATATTTATTCGAAAGTTAGCTTGAGCACGTTTGTGCTCAATCATTTTACAAATTTAAATTAGCTGCTATATACAGCAAATTTATTGTTCTTAAATACAGTTTGATAGCTTTCAAACTGAGTTTCTAAAATAGGCGGGTACTTTAAAAAGCTGTTAGCAACAATATTTAGCTTCCCTAATTTAGTTAAATGCTGTTTTGCATTAGCTAAAAATGTTTCTGCTACTGTGTAGTCGGTTGCAATACCAGTATGAAAAGGTGGATTGCTAATAATTAAATCAAACTTGCCATTAATGCTTTTAAGGCCGTCACTTAATATAGCCTCACCATTGATGTTGTTAAGCTTTAGGGTTTGCTGTGTTGCATAAGTTGCCAGCGCACTTACATCACTACACACAAACTCAAGTGCTGGATTATGAAGCCCTAAAAAAGTTGCTATTAAACCTGCGCCACAACCAAAGTCGAGAACTTTGCCTTGCTTAATTGTCGGTGCGTTTTCCAGTAGAACTTTCGTTCCTATATCTAAGCTACCGTGATTAAACACTCCAGGAACACTAATAGCTGTAAATTCAGTGTCGGCAACATTAACAACAAACTTTTTATGGTAAGTCGTAATATCAAAGTGATGGTGCTTAGAAATTTCAGCAAATGAGTAAAGAACGCAGTGCTTAGCTGAATCAATCTTGTTACTAAACTCAGCTTTACCAGCTAATTGCTTTTCAATTGACTTAACACCACTTTTGTTTTCACCTACTACTAATAGTTCGGCATCATCAGTAATAGCAGACCGAATATTATCAAGTGCCATTAATAACTCTGGTTTTGATTTAGGGTAGTAAAGAATAACTAAATCGTAGTCGTTACCAGGTATTGTGTGGCTTACATGAACATCAACATCTTTGGTGTTCTTAGCAAACTCTCCGTTAGCATGGTTGTAGCTAAACGCAGTTACTTTGCTTTGCGGATTAAGTTTTTTAAGCTCTGTTAAAAAGCCATCTTGAACAAAGTTGACCACCAAGATAGATTTGCCCGTTAGTGCCTCGCTATTACGAAGTAACAGTAAACTTGGGTTGGTTAGTACGCTCATAAATGGCTTTGCCTTACAGTATATTTAGTTTTATAAAAGTAAAAGTGAGTAATTAAATTTAATTATTCTGTGCGCTCAAACATTAAATCCCACACGCCATGACCTAGGCGATGTCCGCGTTGCTCAAACTTAGTAAGCGGGCGCAAATCTGGACGAGGAACATAATCATTTGTTTCTGATTGGTTTTTAAAACCAGGAGCTACATTCATTACTTCGAGCATGTGCTCTGCGTAGTTTTCCCAGTCTGTTGCCATATGAAAAACGCCACCCATTTTAAGTTGGGCTCTTAGCTTTTCAACAAACTCAGTTTGTACAATACGGCGTTTGTGGTGACGCTTTTTATGCCAAGGGTCAGGGAAAAATAGTTGTAGTGTTGTTAAGCTTTCATTAGGTATGCAATCTGCAAGTACTTCAACTGCATCGTGTTCAAAAATACGTAAGTTGGTAATGCCTGCTTCATCGGCATCCATTAAACAAGCACCAACGCCTGGGCGGTGTACTTCAATACCGATAAAGTTTAGGTGAGGGGCATTTGTTGCCATTTCGACAAGCGACTTACCCATACCAAAACCAATTTCTACTACTACTACATCGTTGTTGTTGCCAAAAACTTCGCTTAAATCAAGCATACCGTTTTTATGCTCTAGGCCCATTGTTGGCCAGCATTTTTCGATTGCAGCGGCTTGGCCTTTGGTTAATCGACCTTCGCGTTTTACAAAACTGCGAATGGTGCGGATGTATTTACCTTCTTGCTTAGCTTGCTCAAGGTTAGTGTTGCTTGATTCACTCATATTATTGGCCTGACAAAAACAATGTGTTTAAAATTGGTTGCATATTATCCCTGACCGAGGCCGCAATCACAAGTATTAGCTGGTTTTACACCCCGTATAGCTTGATCTTTTTGTTAACTGCAATAGACTGAGCCGCCATTGGGCATCAGTAAAAGTTAAAAATGTTGGATTTAAATAAAGAACAGTCACACTGCTTTTCTAATCAAGTTGTTGATTGGTATCACCTTCATGGGCGTAAAACACTCCCGTGGCAGCTAGGTAAAACACCTTATAAAGTGTGGGTGTCTGAAGTAATGCTGCAGCAAACCCAAGTTATTACTGTTATTCCATACTTTGAAAAGTTTATGCAAAGCTTTCCAGATATTATCGCTTTAGCTGATGCGGATGAAGACTTAGTACTGCATCACTGGACCGGCTTAGGGTATTACGCTCGTGCGCGTAACCTACACAAAACAGCTAAAATAGTGCGTGACAAATACCAAGGTGAGTTTCCGAAAACACTTGAGGAAGTAATGGATTTACCTGGAATAGGGCGCTCTACTGCAGGGGCTGTTTTATCATTGTCGCTTGGACAGCATCACCCTATTTTAGATGGGAACGTGAAGCGAGTTTTAGCGCGCTATTTTATGATTGAGGGCTGGTACGGCGTTAAAAAAGTCGAAAACCAGCTTTGGCATTTATCAGAGCAGTTAACGCCTAAAGATAATGTTACTGAGTTTAATCAAGCTATGATGGATTTAGGGTCTAGCGTTTGCTCACGCAGCCGGTTTGATTGCGAGGCTTGCCCATTAAACTCAGGCTGTGGTGCTTTTAATGCAGGTAAAGTAAAAGAGTTTCCACATTCTAAACCTAAAAAAGCAGTTCCTAAAAAGAGTTGCCATCAGTTAATTATTCAGTGTGGTGATAAAGTGCTTATGGAAAAACGCCCTAACAGCGGTATTTGGGGCGGATTGTTTGGTTTTTTTGAATTTAATGAGTACGAAGAGCTTCAAATATTTTTAGCTCAGCAAGGCCTAGAGGCTAGTTTAGTAGAGCTTGAAGCGTTTATTCATGTGTTTTCACATTTTGAATTGAGGATTAACCCGCATGTGCTCAATGTTAAGAAAACTCCTGATGTGGTAAACGATAAGCAATTAATCTGGTATCCGCTTGATCAATCAATAGAGGTTGGCCTAGCAGCGCCAACTAAAAAGTTGGTTAAACAAATTACAGCAATAGTATAGAATAGCCCCATATTTAGCGTTAGAGAGAATCAATCATGGCACGTACAGTATTTTGTCAAAAGTTACAAAAAGAAGCCGAAGGGCTTGGCTTTCAGTTATACCCTGGTGAAATTGGTGAAAAGATTTTTAATAACATCTCTAAAGAAGCGTGGGCTCAGTGGCAACATAAACAAACAATGCTTATTAACGAAAAGCATTTAAATATGATGGACCCAGAACACCGCACATTTTTAGAAGAGCAAATGGTTGGCTTTTTGTTTGAAAATAAAGATGTAGAAATTGAAGGTTATCGACCGCCTGAAAAGTAATGTTTTAAACATAAAAAAAGGGCTATTAAGCCCTTTTTTTATGTTTATTTATTCATTTAACTCATCTTCTTGCTCAGATATTTTAATTTGTTCCTTTAAAAATTGAGCAGCTTTAGAGTATTCAATTTCCAGCTTATCTCTTAACTCTATTAATTCATCGGTTGTGAGTTCACCTTCTTTACATTTATCTTCAAATGCACTTGAAAGTTCTGCCACCGTTTGGGCACCAATTGTCTTGGAGATCGATTTTAATTGATGACACCCCTCAATAATCTCATTTAAATCGTTAACCATAACGCCGGAATTAATACTCTTAATTAAGCCTTGGCTTTGTTCTAAATACATTTTGAAAAAACGAATTTGCTTAGCGTCATCACCGTTTACATATTTGGCAACAGCTTCCATATCAATAGGTAGTGCCATAGTTTGATGAATAACTACATTTGGGTTTTGGCTTTGTTTATCGCTCCAACGTTTTAGAGTTTCTTCTAACGCGTTTAGCTCTATAGGTTTGGTAATGAAGTCGTTAATACCTACTGCTAAACAGCGCTCTTTTTCGCCTTTAAGTGCGTTTGCTGTTACTGCAATAATGTAAGGCTGTGCATCAATCGATTCTAATAACTCTGCTTCATTACGGATTTTTTCGACCATATCGTAACCCGACATTTTAGGCATGTGTAAGTCGGTTAAAATAAGTGAGTAATCACCTTTTCTCCACATATCTAGACCTTCTTCACCGTTGTTAGCTATTTCAACGCCAAAGCCCAGTATATGTAGTTGATCGGTGAGGACTTGTTGGTTTAGAAGGTTATCTTCAACAAGTAGAACCAATTTGTTTGAATTACGTGCCTGCTCAACATTTAAATAGTTATTAAGTGTTTTGGTTTTTTTAATTTGCTTAGGTGTATGTAACCCTGCAGCCACCAATATAGAAAGCATAAAGTTAGATTTACATAGAGGAGAGGCATTAATATAAAAAATGTTTTTATGATTTATAGCTGCTTCATCAAGCTTACTTAGTACAACAACTTGTTGGTTATAATCCTCTAATGAATAAAATAAACGTCTTAGCAGCGCATTAGTTTTATCCATATTGTCTATGCCATCAGCTACCCAAATAATATCTTGTGAATGCTGGTGCTCTTCAATTTCTTCTTCTGTGTGTGCATAAATTATTTTAGCGCCCATGAACGATAAATAACGGTACATTGTTTTTTCACGTTCTAGGTGATTACTAACTACAACAATTTGCTTACCATTTAATGCACCTTTATGTGCGTACTTAATTTTACCCGATGTGCTAAACGGCAGCTCTACTGTAAACTCACTGCCAATTCCGGTATGACTAGTTACATGAATAGTACCTAGCATAAGCTCAGTTAAGCTTTTACAAATAGAAAGACCTAAACCGGTGCCACCATATTCTCGGGTAATTGAGTTTTCGGCCTGAATAAATGGATTAAATATTTCGCGAAGTTGCGTCTGCGACATGCCTTTACCGTTATCAGTTACGCAAAAGCGTAAGGTAAAGTGATCAGTCGTATTATGAACCACCTCTACTGATATTTTTACATGGCCTTGGGTTTTTTCATCAGTGCTAGTGAATTTAATTGCGTTGCTACATAGGTTATAAAGCACCTGACGTACACGCACACTATCACCGGTAAGGTTGACTGGAATATCTGGTGCTATTGCTAGTTCTAAATCAAGCTCACGTTTTTTAGCAACTGATGAGAGCACTCGAGCAACTTCTTCAATGGTATCGGTTACCGAAAATGGGATCGGGTCAATATTTAGCTTTCCAGCCTCAATTTTAGAAAAATCTAAGATATCATCTAAAATGCTCAATAAAGAAAATGCTGATTCACGAATAATTGTACTTAAACGATGTTGAGCGCCATCAAGTTCGGTCTGGCGCAGTAAATCAATAGTGCCTATAACACCATTCATCGGTGTTCTTATTTCGTGGCTCATTGTGGCTAAAAAGGTCGTTTTGGTTTCGCTTGCTCGCTCTGCTTTTAATGTGGCTTGCTCAAGCGCTATAGTACGATTTTGCACTTCGGCTTCTAGGCCATTTTGTAATTTATAAAGCTCTTTTTGTGCGGCGTCATTCTCACTCATCGCAGTCTGTACTTTTTGTAGCAGTAAGTTAATGTTTTTTGCCACTACACCTAAACCAATATCAAGCTGCTCATCAACACTACTATTGTAATTAGCATTTTCGGTGATTGCCTGCAGCTCTTGTGTAAGAGTGTCAGTACTTTTTCGTAAGCGACTATTAATGTACATATTAAACATTAAAGTAAATATAAATAATGCAGCTACGCTTGCTATCGCAATAATGTAGGCAATAACTTGAGAGTTTTGAGCGCTTAAAGGAGCGGTTGGTAGGTTTTGCTTAATAATAAGCTCGCCAATAGGTTGATCGTTTAACAGCAGTAAGTGGTGTAGGATGCCTTCTTCTACTAGATGCTTTTCAGTTTTAATTGAAGCGATAGCAGGTTTACTGCTGCTATATACCAACTGAGTATCTGATGTAGCATTGAAGCGATATAGAGTATATTCAAAGTCATCATCTAATAACGACGTTAAATCAAGTAACTGCCTTACTTTACCTTGACCATACATAGTTAATGCATCAACCATAGGTAAGTCTAATCTATCGGCAAGCGTTACAATATTAACAGATGATGCAGGTTGGGCTGTCTTAACTTCAGTTTGTGAATAAAATGAGTGGGCAATAATAGCAAGCGCTGTTACTGCAATATTTATGATTAAAAAAAGAGGTAATAAGCCTTTGACTGGCGATGAAAATTTACTCTGCATTGATTGTTTCCAATTGATGTGATTTTACTACGATAAGTCCCTATCGTACGTATCTAAGCTAATCGTAACATTTACAAAAAATAATTCACTACGGTTTTAGTCTGATTTATTTATATTTATAGTTCGATTTGTGGTAAAAATGAACGTTATTAATAAAAAATACACTGAGTTGTCTGAAAACCGTTCAAACAGTTATAAAGAATAAAAAAAAAGTTGACTTGTAAGGGCAAAACTCGTTTAATACGCCGCACGCCCAGATAGCTCAGTCGGTAGAGATGAGTGGGAATTGCATTAAAAATACTTTAAGATTTTTAATTAGCACTGTTTAAGTGCCTCGATAGCTCAGTTGGTAGAGCAGAGGATTGAAAATCCTCGTGTCCCTGGTTCGATTCCGGGTCGAGGCACCATTTATTAAAGTAGTGGTGTTTAATCAACAGTTTAAACATTATTACGCGTGCCTTAGCACACAGTTTTGTGTGCCGACTTAGCTCAGCTGGTAGAGCAACTGACTTGTAATCAGTAGGTCAACCGTTCGACTCGGTTAGTCGGCACCATTTATATAAAGTTAATTGTAAAGTATAACAATTAATTAGCACAGTTTATGTGCCTCGATAGCTCAGTCGGTAGAGCAGAGGATTGAAAATCCTCGTGTCCGTGGTTCGATTCCGCGTCGAGGCACCATTTACTTTAAGTTCTCAATCTTTAAAATTGAACGTGCCTTAGCACACAGCTTTGTGTGCCGACTTAGCTCAGCTGGTAGAGCAACTGACTTGTAATCAGTAGGTCAACCGTTCGACTCGGTTAGTCGGCACCATTTATTTAAAGTAGTTTGAAAAGAAAAACTGTAATCAGTAGTCTGTTCAAATTACCCGTCGACTCGGTTAGTCGGCACCATTTATTAAGTTAAAGGTTAATTTCGTTAATCTGTAACTAGCACAGTTTATGTGCCTCGATAGCTCAGTCGGTAGAGCAGAGGATTGAAAATCCTCGTGTCCGTGGTTCGATTCCGCGTCGAGGCACCATTTATTGAAAAGCCTTGCTTATGCAAGGTTTTTTTTATTTTAAGTGCTTTATAAAAGTTCTCAATCTTTAAAATTGAACGTGCCTTAGCACACAGTTTTGTGTGCCGACTTAGCTCAGCTGGTAGAGCAACTGACTTGTAATCAGTAGGTCAACCGTTCGACTCGGT
>NZ_WTKX01000032.1:0-44678 GCF_011378755.1 Pseudoalteromonas sp. Z1A2
GCATCGATGGTATTGAGTGATCTTGATGGATGGTATTAGGTGATCAGCTTAGATAGTATTAGGTGATCGCGATGCATGAGAATATGCAATCCACTTTAAACGTTGTTTAATTTCTTTGTTCATAGCGTCATAGTATATTGAAACGATCTCTTGAATCACACATCTAAATTATAAAAATGAGGCTCTATTATTGTGTAGAGCCTCGAATTGTTCTATAGGTACTCACCTAAAAAGACGACTTATTAATTCACTTAATTAAATAAAGCACTCAATGTAAATCTATTTACAATGGCTTTAACAAATATGACTTAAAACTACTTTTAATTAATTTGCTGAACAGATTAAGTTACGTTATTTACCAGTGCTTTTATTTTAAGGTCATGAAATCAAAGTTATATAAAATTTGATTGCCTAATTTCAGTTCTCCCCCCTTTAATCTCTAATGAAATATTAAGGCGCCGCTGTTAGTATTAAACAACATAATCAATAATTAAGTCTTAATATGATAAGTGGTTTTGATGGCAGCTAGTTATTCTCTTGATGATTTACGTTACTTTTGCACCATAGTAAAACTAGGTAGCTTTAAAAAAGCATCCATAAACCTTGGTATGTCACTATCAACCTTAAGCCGTAGAATACGTTTATTAGAGCAAGCCCTTCAATTAACGTTACTAAATCGAGATGCTCATCGGGTAACACTTACGCATACTGGCGAATTATATTACGACCGCTACCGCAAGTTATTTGACGAAGTAGAGTGTATTGAGCAAGCCCTTTGTGATGAAAAAGACCAACCTAAAGGGAAAATTAGGATCTGTGCCCCCATTTACATGGGTAAACATTTTTTAAGTCCTATTTTTTGTGATTTTTTACTGCAGTATCCCGATATTCAACTAGATTTACGCTTTTCAAATAATCTTATTGATATTGAAAAAGAAGGGATTGATATCGCGTTTAGAATAAGAAACCCAGCCATTGATAACTGGGTTATTAGAGAACTTAAGCTTACTCATAACCTGCTGTGTGCTCACCCAAACTATGCTCATCATCCCATCACTCATCCGGAGCAATTAGAAGAACACCCAAAAGTTACGTGCGTTGGGTTAGTTCCGTGGCAGTTAAAAAATCAGCAAACGAGTGAAGAATACAGTTTTAATCCAAACACGCATGTCCGGTTAGAAGTTGATGAAATTCAAATGATGAAACAAGCCGTTGAGTCTGGTGTAGGCATTAGCTACATTCCTGATTATATAGCATTGCCTCTTATTGAAGCCACAAAGCTTAAACGTATTCTTCCTGACTGGCAAAGTGAAGGGCAGCCATTTTCTATGCTTTATCGCGACAGAAAACAAGTATCTTATCGGGTACGACTATTAATAGAGCATACATTGCAACACTTCAACGAAAAGTAGCAATGTATGCTTTTAAAAGGAAAGCTTTAAACGTTTAAAAACTAAGCCTAAGTACAATTACACCTAAAAATGCTGTTGCTAATCCTATCACTTCTTGGCGGGTAAAAGACTCTTTTAGAATGATGCGTGAGTAGAGCAAAATAATTAAAATGTTCATCCCTGAAATTGCCGAAACGAGCCCTGTATTACCAATTGCAAAAGCCGATATTATTGCCACCATACCTGCCACGTTTGTTAATCCAATCAGTAACCCGCATGAAAATGTTTTACTCGCAGACCAATACCCTTGAGAAGTGCCTTGCTCTGCTAGCATTTTTTTACGCTTTACTAACCAACTAACAGCAAAAAGAAAACTACCAAAACCAAACATAGACGTTAGCGTTGCAAACGTATCGGCCTCAAGAAGTGTTGATTGCTTACCCATTAAATCATTAAATGCAAAGGCAAGTGCAGCGAGTAATCCCCATTGCGCACCTTGTAGGTTGTTCAACGAAATATCGCTTGAATAACGAATGATATAAAGGCCACCAAAAATAATGAAAAAGCCAATTAATTGAATTGTTGTTAAGGTCTCCTGCCACAATAAAAAAGCAAATAAAAGGACAAACAAAGGCGTCAATCCTGATAAAATACTAATTAAAGAGGCTTTACCAACCGAAAACCCCTTATGCAACAAACCATTAGCAGCAAAAGAGCCAAAACCTAACGCTAGCCCAACCGTAATCTCTGCCCAGCCATACCATGTATGTTCAAATACCACAGTACCTAGCGCACTAATAACAAATCCTACAAAAAATACACCGAATAATAATAAGTTACGGTTAATCTTTTTCTGCGACGTCCATTGATACAACACTCCTCGGGCACCAAAAAAAACGGTTGCGAGTAATGCAAAAATTATCCACATACAAAAATGATTCCTTTAAAAAGTAATGGGGTAACAGTGAGGAGCGATTTAACAACACGTGTTAAGTACGAATATCCATTATATTCGCTTTTAAAATTTTATAAATAAGTATTAATGATAAGATAAATTCCATAAATGGTATTTAAAAAATAGCAGATGAAGATATAACTGCTCAGCGTCACTCTATTTAATAAAATAGCTTTGAGCAGTTATTAGAGTGGATCCTAACTGACCTTTTTGAACGGATTACGGGTATCTTGGTGCGCGTCTAGATTACGCATTAAAATAGCGTGATCTAAGTTAATGCCCTCATCTAGCTGGATTTTTACAATGTGACCAGAACCTTTAGCATCGCTAATACTTTTGCCTCTTTTGTTTTCCATATATTCAAGCGTAAAAGTAAAGTTACCTTGTGGTGTCATAAGCTCTAAAGAGTGACCAGTACAAAATTTATTTTTAACGTCTATTTCAACTAATCCATTTTCGCAGCGCCCAAGTACTTCACCCACAAATTGCTGCTTAGTTGATACAGAGTGACCGTATTCATAGTTTTGATAATCTTGGTGGGCATGGCGTTTTAAAAAGCCTTCGGTATAACCACGATGCGCCAAGTTTTCTAATGTTTTAAATAAGCTAGTATCAAATGGTTTACCAGAAGCCGCATCATCTATTGCTTTACGATAAACTTGTGCGGTGCGCGCTACATAATAAAATGACTTAGTACGCCCTTCTATTTTTAAACTATGTACCCCCATTTTTGTTAACTGCTCTACGTATTGCACAGCGCGTAAATCTTTGGAATTCATAATATACGTGCCGTGTTCATCCTCAAACGCAGGCATATACTCACCAGGGCGACCTTGTTCCTCTAGAATAAATACATCGTTGCTTGGCGCGCCTTCACCCAGTGTAGGAATCACTTGTTTGGGGTCAATTTTATGTACCGTTTCGCCAGTTTCGTTCTCAACACCAGGTTTTACATCGTAATCCCAGCGACATGCATTAGTACACGTGCCTTGATTTGGATCGCGCTTATTTATGTAACCAGAGAGCAAACAACGCCCCGAATACGCCATACACAGTGCACCATGAACAAATACTTCAAGTTCGGTGTCTGGGCAGAGTGTGCGTATTTCGGTTATTTCTTCGAGCGACAGCTCTCTTGATAAAATAACCCGTTCGATCCCCTGCTTTGCCCAAAATTGTACACTCGCGTAATTTACCGCATTTGCCTGTACTGATAAGTGAATTGGCATCGCAGGCCATTTTTCACGAACAAGCATAATTAAACCAGGGTCCGACATAATCAGCGCATCGGGCTGCATCGCAATAACTGGCTCTATATCACGTAAATACGATTTAACTTTAGCGTTATGCGGCGCAATATTAGACACCACATAAAACTTTTTATTTTGCCCATGCGCCTCACTAATGCCTATTTGCAGGGTCTCTAGGTCAAACTCATTATTACGCACACGCAAACTATAACGAGGCTGCCCCGCATAAACCGCATCTGCGCCATAAGCAAACGCGTAGCGCATGTTTTTTAAACTGCCTGCGGGGCATAATAATTCAGGAATAAAAGGCATTGAAGAAATAACGGGTAACATGTGCGCTCCATACATCGAACTGGGTTTAAACCAGTTGCATGAGTTTTACCAATTTGATTGAAAAATTAAGCATTAATCCAGTGAAATTGGTGTTATTGAAAAATACATAAACACAAGCGCAGCAGTATAAATATGGCTAATAATTTAAATTTGATCGAGATCATAAAACAGCAATCAAACTGGTTTTTAATAAAATTAGGATTTTTCACTTAAAACGCGTATAATTCGCGCCCGTTAATATTCACACTTTTACTTAAAATTATTGGAGCATAAAGATGGCTTTAGAGCGTACTTTCTCAATCGTAAAACCTGATGCAGTTGCTAAAAACCACATTGGCGCTATCTACAACCGTTTCGAAACTGCTGGCCTTAAAATCGTTGCAGCTAAAATGGTTCACCTTTCACAAGAGAAAGCTGAAGGTTTCTACGCAGAACATAGCGAACGTCCTTTCTTTGGCGCTTTAGTATCTTTCATGACATCTGGTCCAGTAATGGTTACAGTTCTTGAAGGCGAAAACGCTGTTCTTAAAAACCGTGAAATCATGGGTGCTACTAACCCTGCTGAAGCATTAGCTGGCACTTTACGTGCAGACTACGCTGATAGCATCGACGAAAACGCTGTTCACGGTTCTGATGCTGTTGAATCTGCTGCTCGCGAAATCGCGTACTTCTTCGCTGACGAAGAGCTTTGTTCACGTACTCGTTAATTCGAATTCGTTAACAAAATGAAAAGGGCTTTCGGGCCCTTTTTTAGTCATTACGCAAAGTATCCATAAGTGCATTTTTTGATATTTTACTTAATGATTAAAGTGAGTGAATTGTGTACAATTCGTCCTCGTAAATTTTTATCTCCACCGTCACCGATTGAGGTTGTTTCATGACCGAGCAAAAAAAGATTAACTTATTAGATTTAAACCGAGATGCAATGCGCGAGCTATTTGCATCGTTCGGTGAAAAGCCGTTTCGTAGTGACCAGGTGATGAAATGGATTTATCATTTTGGCGTAGATAACTTCGACGAAATGACTAACGTAAATAAAAAGCTTAAAGAAAAGCTTAAAGCTGAGTGCGAAATTGTAGCGCCAGAAATAACAGTTCGCCAACAAGCAAGCGACGGCACTATTAAGTACGCGCTTATTCTTGAAGGCGGCCAAGAAGTAGAAGCCGTTTGGATCCCTGAAAAAGAGCGCGCTACGTTATGTGTATCATCACAAGTGGGTTGTGCGCTTGAATGTACTTTTTGTTCTACTGCTCAACAAGGCTTTAACCGTAACTTAAAAGTATCTGAAATTATTGGCCAAGTTTGGCGTGTAGCTAAAGATATAGGCCTTGATGGTCATAGCGAAAAGCGCCCAGTGACTAATGTTGTAATGATGGGTATGGGCGAGCCTTTACTTAATCTTAAAAACGTAGTGCCAGCAATGGAACTAATGATGGACGATTGGGGCTTTGGTTTATCTAAGCGCCGCGTAACATTAAGTACGTCAGGCGTTGTACCTGCTCTTGATTTACTAAAAGAAAAAATTGACGTAGCACTGGCTATATCTCTTCACGCACCCGATAACGCACTGCGTGATATTTTAGTGCCTGTTAATAAAAAGTACCCTATTGAAGAGTTTTTAGCGGCATGTCGTCGTTATATCGACGGTTCAAAAGCTAATAAAGACGTAACTGTTGAATACGTTATGCTTAATGGCATTAACGACAGCACTGACCAAGCGCATGCATTAGTACAAACGTTAAAAGGCACACCGTCTAAGGTAAACCTTATTCCGTTTAACCCGTTCCCGGGTAACGAGTACACACGCTCAAGTAATAGCCGTATCGACCGTTTTTCAAAAGTACTACAAGCTGCAGGTGTAACCTGTATTGTGCGCCGTACTCGCGGTGATGATATTGACGCAGCTTGCGGTCAATTAGTCGGTGACGTAGTTGACCGTACTAAACGCTTAGCTAAAAAGAAAATCCGTGACGATAACGCGATTGCCGTTAATATCCACCAAGCATAATCTGTAACAGCCTTATATGAATAAGCCATATAAGGCTGTTAAGTTGTTTATTTTTAAATAAATGATGCAAGAGTAAAGCTTTTAGGTAAGATAGGCGACATGGACTAAAAATAAAGAGATAAGGTAATGCGATCTATACTTGCTATAACACTATCAACACTTGCCCTAAGTGGCTGTGTGAGCGAAAGTAGTTATAACGGCAGTAATAAACCCGTCGTCGAAAATAAAGTTAATAATACTGGCGCAGCACGAACACGAATTGCTTTAGCCCTACAGTATTTAAAAACGGGTAATAATTCTCAAGCCAAATACAATTTAGAACGTGCAGCAGCATTTGCTCCTGACTTACCTGAAGTACATTACTCTCTTGCTTATTACTACCAACAAGTGGGCGAAAATCCGCTAGCAGATAAAGCCTACCAAAAAGCACTTGAAATCAAGCCAGACGATCCTAACACCCTCAATAACTACGGTGTGTTTTTATGTGGTATTGATGAATACGATCGTGCAACTGATCAATTTTTAAAAGCTATTGAAGTACCAAGTTATATTCGCGTTGCCGAAAGCTACGAAAATTTAGCCTTGTGTGCTATTGAATTTGATGATTTTGAAAATGCAGAAAGCTACTTTCAACAGGCACTTAATCACAGCTCTCAGCGAACATCTACATTAATTAGCTTAGCCGCACTGTATTACGCTAAAAGTGACTTGTACAAAGCCAGTGAACTTTTAAAACGCTATGAAAGTTCGGGCCGAGTATCTTCTCGCGCATTAATGCTTAGCTATCTTGTAAAAAACCGAATGGGCAGAATTGAAGAAGCTGAAAAAATTTCCAACACTATTTTGCAAACTTACTCTACCAGCAACGAAGCCTACGCGTTAAAAGAGAAAAGAACACGTTTTAATGAGTTTGAAATACTGCGAGAAAAATACCGTAAAGCGCAGTTAAAAGAACTAAAAAATGACGCAAGCGGTGCGCACGTTAGTTCAAAACCAAAAATAAAAGTTATAAGAAAGAAGCGTTCCTCAGAGGACGGTTCAACAAGCTTGGTAACAAACAACGAGCAAAAAACAGATAAAAAGCTCGCAACAGCAAATAACCAAGATGTAAATCCAGTTATAGCAAGAGAAGAGCAAGCTCAAGCATTGCCAAATACGCTCAGTACGCAAGCCGACGAGGCAACCGTAATAGCAAAACAAGTAACGACCCAAAAAGAAGAAGCTCCTAAAGTCGTCGCGCCAAGCAATCCTACCGATACATCGGCTGTTATGTTTGCACTTACTACTGAGCACGACTCTGCAGATTCTATAGTAGCAGCGCCTGAAAAAGCACAGCCCGTTTTAGAACCTAAAAAAGAAGTTATAGCGACAAAACAACCGGCTAAAGCCGATGACGAGGTAACAATAATCTCGTTTGGCGCACCTAAAACAGGCCAGTTTAATTCGCAGCAAACTAGTAACTACAGTAATTCTGCACCTGCAGTTACAAATCAAAAAAACAGTAGCGACGTGGTATTCTACGAAGCGACTAAAAACACAACCGTTTTTGAAAACAGCAACTATCAAAATAATGCTGATATTGAATTTAAAAGCTACGAAGCAGTGCAAAAAACTGAGCTTCCAATGCTTAATCCTAAAGTATCGCCTTTACGCGTGCCATTTCATGTAATTGCTGTTGGCGAAAACCTATTTAGCATTTCGGTGCGATACAATGTTAAACTACAAAAACTCCTGCAATGGAATGGTTTAAAAGAGTCGGATCGGGTAATGAATGGAAGTAAAATATACCTAAACGATCCTAATATTTATTACGAAATTAAAGCTGGTGATTCCCTTTACGATATAGCTACCCAGCGGCATGTATTAATTGATGAATTAATGCGATGGAATAAATTAAGTCCTGATATAGCATTAAAACCAGGGCACAGACTTTTACTAGTGGATCCAGACTCATACACATTATGAATGAAGAAAATACGCAAACACAGAGCGAACAGCCAACTGTAGGCCAAATACTAAAAAATCATAGAGAGCAAGCAAACGTTAGTATCGCAACTATCGCTGCACCGTTAAAGCTGTCTGAACTTCAAATTAAACGCCTTGAAAATGATGAATTTGCGTTACTAGGCCCTATCACTTTTGTTAAAGGTTATATAAAAAATTATTGCCGTGAATTAAAAGTCGATAGCGCACCTATATTAGCAATGATGCCGGCCCCACCAGAGCCGACCAAGCCCGCTAATATGCAAAGCTTTTCGCGCCGAACAGAAAAAGAAGCAAGCGACAGCCGTTTAATGTTTTTTAGTTATTTAATTTTAGCGATTGTTATTGGCTCATCTGCTTTATGGTTTTGGCAAAACGCCACCCCCATTGAAGAGCAAACCAGTAAAATAAACGTTGCCAACTCAATAATGAGTGAACGACAAGCAGCTCAACCCAGTATTTTACAGCAACAGCGACAAGCCGAAATTAACGACGAATCACTATTAGAATCAAAAGATACGCTTGAAACATCAACAAGCTCAGAAGCCGTTACAGAAACGGCTCCTATTACATCTAACAACGAAAGCCAAGAAGATGCTAGCAGTACAATTGTTATGAACTTTAACGGCGAAAGTTGGGTTGAAATTTACGATGGCGAAGGCGAAAAAATAGCATTCGGCGTTAAAAAAGCAGGCTACATTATGACCGTAAGCGGAACGCCTCCTTTTTCAGTTGTGCTTGGTAAGCATGACGCTGTAGACATTACTTTAAACGGCGAACCTGTAGATGTTTCTGCATTTCCTAAAAACCGTTTAGCCAAATTTACATTACCACTAGCAGAGTAGTCGCTATGTTTTCAGAATCCCCAATTAAACGCAGAAAATCCACCCGTATCAATGTAGGTAACGTCCCTATTGGTGACGGCGCCCCTATTGCTGTGCAATCAATGACCAACACCGACACCATGGATGTTGATGCAACCGTTGCACAAATTCAGGCAATACAAGATGCAGGTGCTGACATAGTGCGTGTATCAGTACCAACTATGGACGCAGCTGAAGCGTTTAAAAGTATAAAAGAGCAGGTGACTATTCCGCTAGTAGCCGATATTCACTTTGATTACCGTATAGCCTTAAAAGTGGCAAAATACGGCGTAGATTGTTTGCGCATAAACCCAGGTAATATAGGTAGTGAAGAGCGTATCAGAGCTGTGGTCGATTCTGCTCGCGAGCATAACATTCCTATTCGTATTGGTGTAAATGGCGGCTCACTTGAGCGCGACTTACAAGAAAAATACGGCGAGCCTACACCTGAAGCCTTATTAGAATCAGCAATGCGCCATGTAGATATATTACGCCGCCTTGATTTTGACCAATTTAAAATATCGGTAAAAGCATCAGACGTATTTTTAGCGGTAGGCGCCTATCGCTTGCTCGCTAAAGAAATAGACCAACCACTGCATTTAGGTATTACCGAAGCGGGCGGCATGCGCTCAGGCTCGGTTAAATCAGCCGTAGGTTTAGGTATGCTACTTGCCGAAGGTATTGGCGATACACTGCGAGTGTCGCTTGCAGCTGACCCTGTTCAAGAAATTAAAGTAGGTTTTGATATTTTAAAATCGCTGCGCATACGTTCGCGCGGTATTAACTTTATTGCCTGCCCAAGCTGTTCTCGTCAAGAGTTTGATGTAGTAAGCACCATGAACCAGCTAGAAGAGCGCCTTGAAGATATTATTGAGCCTGTATCGGTTTCGGTAATTGGTTGTGTTGTAAACGGCCCAGGTGAAGCACTTGTTAGTGATATTGGCCTTGCCGGTGCAAACCGTCGCTCAGGTTTATACATTAATGGCGAACGCCAAAAAGCGCGTATTGACAACAACAACATTGTTGACCAGCTCGAAGGCTACGTGCGCGACTTTATTGCTCAAAAAGAGCAGCAAACACCTATCGATATTAAAATAGTCGAATAAATACCGTATAAAGCGCCAAACCACGCTGTTTGGCGTTTACCTTTATGACCAAAACGCTATAATAACAGGTCAATTTTTAGCATTCTTGTTGTGTAAGCATTTTTTATTACACATAAACAGCATTTAGGATTTATCAGTGGCAAAACAAATTCAGGCAGTTCGCGGTATGAACGATTGTCTGCCGGGCGATACACAAGTTTGGCAGAAAGTAGAAAGCATTTTACGCGAGACAGTAGCATCGTTCGGTTATCAAGAAATTCGTTTTCCTATTGTAGAATCAACCGACTTATTTAAACGCTCTATTGGTGAAGTTACCGATATAGTAGAAAAAGAAATGTACACCTTTGCCGATCGCAATGGCGACTTATTAACACTTCGCCCAGAAGGCACCGCAGTATGCGTACGTGCTGGCAACCAAAATGGCTTACTATATAACCAAGAACAACGCCTTTGGTACATGGGTCCAATGTTTCGTCACGAGCGTCCGCAAAAAGGTCGTTACCGTCAGTTTCACCAATTTGGTTTAGAAACATTTGGTATTGCCACAGCCGACATAGACGCAGAAGTTATTTTATTAACAGCGCAATTATGGGAAGCCTTTGGTATTACTGACCACGTTCGTTTAGAGCTAAATTCTTTAGGCTCTAACGAAGCGCGTGCAGATTACCGTGATGCGTTAGTAGCCTACCTTGAGCAACACATTGATGTGCTTGATGAAGACTCAAAACGACGTATGTATTCAAACCCACTACGCGTACTTGATAGCAAAAACCCAGACGTACAAGCAATTTTAACTGATGCGCCTAAACTATCTGAAAACTTAGACGCTGAATCAAAAGAACATTTTGAAAATTTATGTGAACGTTTAGACGCTGCTGGCGTCTCATATACGGTTAATGAAAAGTTAGTACGTGGTTTAGACTACTACAACCGTACCGTATTTGAATGGGTAACCGACAGCTTAGGCGCACAAGGCACAGTATGTGCTGGTGGTCGTTACGACGGCTTAGTTGAACAGCTTGGCGGTAAAGCAACGCCAGCAGTTGGTTTTGCAATGGGTCTAGAGCGCTTAGTGTTATTACTACAAGCGCTTGAGTGTGTAGGTGACATTCGTCGTAATGCTGATGTATATTTAGCAGCAATGGGCGACAAAGCAAGCATTCAAGCTCCTGCAATTGCAGCGCAACTACGTAAAGACGTACCGGGTTTACGCGTTATGGTGCATGCGGGCGGCGGCAACTTTAAAAAACAATTAAAACGTGCTGATAAAAGCGATGCACTTGTTGCAGTGATTATTGGTGAAGATGAATTAGAAAAAGGCGTTGTGACCATCAAGTATTTACGCGAGCGTAAAGAACAAGTCACATTAGAATTAGAACAAGCTAAAGCGCTATTAGCTGAGCTTATTAACGGCTAAGCGAACATTAGAGGTAAGAATGGATATTTATTCAACAGAAGAACAACAAGCAGAAGCCATTAAACGCTTTTTCCGTGAAAACGGCATTTCACTTACACTAGGCATACTTGTTGGCCTTGGTGGCTTATATGGCTGGAAAGCATATAACCAAAACCAAATTACTACAGCTGAAAAAGCATCAGATTCATATACAGCGCTTGTTGAAAGTGATGATGTATTATCTTCAGCTGATGCGTTTATTAGCGAAAATAAAGATACAAACTACGCAACACTTGCTGCATTTGTTGCTGCAAAAGACGCTGTAGAAGCAAAAAAATTAGATGTAGCAAGCGAAAAGCTAAGCTGGATAGTGTCTAATACTGAAAATACAGAATTAAAAGCAATTGCGATTACACGTTTAGCGCGAATTCAAATTGCACAAACTAACTATGACGATGCATTAACTACATTAAATGCACCATTACCTGAAGCATTCAATGCAAACGTTGCCGAGCTTAAAGGCGACATTTACACACAGCAAGGTAACAAAGATCAAGCACGTACTGCATACCAAGCAGCAATAGATGCGGGTGGATTAACAAGTAACCCACTATTACAAATTAAGTTAGATGACCTAGCAGTAACTAGCCCAGCGGCATAAGGTTTTAGGCATGAAAAAATTTACAACAGCAGCCCTTGCCCTATGTATGGCAACACTGATGGGTTGTTCATCAAGTGATGATGAAGATGAACTAGTACTTCCTGAAATTGTAAACCAATTTGAAACTGACGTTGTTTGGCAAGAATCTGTAGGTGATGGCGTAGAGCATTACTTTTCTCGTTTAACACCAGCTGTTTACAAAGATACTGTATATGTTGCTAGCCGCGAAGGCCAAGTAGAAGCGCTTTCGCTTACTAACGGCGATACCAAGTGGGAAACCGATGTACGCCAAGATTTATCGTTTTGGCCATGGGCTGACAACGGTAATGCAAAATTATCAGGTGGTATTTTGCAAGCCTATGGTAAAATTTATATAGGTTCTGAACACGGCTTTATTATTGCCCTAGATCGCGAAACCGGTGAAGAAGTTTGGCGTAAGAATGTACCAGGCGAATCACTGTCTAAACCGACAGCAGGCGATGGCTTAATATTTGTAAATTTAGGCTCTGGTAAATTGTTAGCCCTTCACCCAGATACGGGCGAAGAGCGTTGGAGTTTTGAACAAGAAGTTCCACCACTAACATTACGCGGACAAAGCTCGCCAACTGTTGCTAACGGTGGTGTATTAGTAGGCCTTGAAACAGGCAAGCTAAGCGTTTTAATTTCAGACAGTGGTTACTCAGCATGGAACGCAGAAATTGCGGTTGCTAAAGGCGCATCAGAATTTGAACGCCTAGTTGACGTAGACACTCAACCACTTATTAGCGGTCCATACGCTTACGCTATAGCTTACAACGGCAACTTAGCTGCTGTAGATATTCGCTCTGGCAACGTAGTGTGGAAACGTGAGTACAGCAGCTACCGCGAAATTGCGATGGATGCACAAACAATTTATTTAGTAGATAGCGATGGTGTTATTTACGCATTAGATAAAAATTCAGGTATTGAACGTTGGAGCCAACCCGCTCTACGTGGTTGGTACCTAACAGGCCCTGCAGTTGCAGGTAGCCACTTAGCTTTAGGCGACCAAGAAGGTAACCTACATTGGCTAAATAAAGAAACTGGCGAGCTAGTATCTCGAGAAGACTTTGACAGCTCAGGCTTTTTTGTTGAGCCAGTTGTTGCCGACGATAAGCTAATTTTATACACCCGTGATGGTGAAGTTAGTATGGTAAAAATACCAAACTAAGTTACTAATAGTCATATGGTTTTTTTAAGGCTTCGCACTGCGAAGCCTTTTGTTGTTTTTTAAAGAGGTAGTTTATGCTTCCCGTGATCGCTCTAGTTGGGCGACCCAATGTGGGCAAGTCCACATTATTTAACCGTTTAACACGTACTCGTGATGCACTCGTAGCCGATTTTCCAGGTTTAACACGAGATAGAAAATATGGCCAAGCTAGTTACGATGGCTATGAATTTATCGTGGTAGACACGGGCGGTATTGATGGCTCAGAAGAAGGCATCGAAATCGAAATGGCAGATCAATCTCTGCTAGCCATTGAAGAAGCCGACATTGTTCTGTTTTTAGTAGATGCTCGTGTAGGTATGACCGTAGCTGACCAAGCCATTGCTAATCACTTGCGTAAACAAGAGAAAAAGTGCTTTGTTGTTGCCAATAAAACCGACGGCATTGATGCAGATTCAAACTGTGCTGAATTTTACCAATTATCATTAGGTGAAATACATCATATTGCAGCTGCACATGGCCGTGGTATTACCCTATTACTTGAACAGACACTTCAGCCGCTTATTGCTGAACTAGCTGCTCAAGATGAAGAAGTAACAGGTGATGACGAAGAACTAATCGACCTTTACGAAGAAGGCGAAGGTGATGATACCGATCATCAAGCGTTTGCAGACAAACCTGTAAAGCTTGCTATTATTGGTCGCCCTAACGTTGGTAAGTCAACACTTACAAACCGTATATTGGGTGAAGATCGTGTAATTGTATATGATATGCCAGGTACAACGCGCGATTCTATTTATATTCCAATGACGCGTAACGACAAAGAGTATGTCTTAATTGACACAGCCGGTGTTCGTAAGCGTAAAAAAGTAAGTGACGTAGTTGAAAAGTTCTCAGTAATTAAAACACTACAAGCAATCGAAGATTGTAACGTGGTTTTACTTGTTGTGGATGCGCGCGATGGTATTTCTGATCAAGACTTAAGCTTATTAGGTTTTGCGCTTAACTCAGGTCGTTCGCTGGTTATTGCCGTTAATAAATGGGATGGCCTTGACGACTACGTTAAAGATCGTATTAAAACAGAGCTTGATCGCCGTTTAGGCTTTATTGACTTTGCACGCTTACACTTTATATCTGCACTTCACGGTACAGGTGTTGGTCATTTATTTGAATCGGTTGATGAAGCGTACGAGTCAGCAACTAAGCGTATTAGCACCGCAATGCTTCGCCGTATTATGGACATGGCTCAAGCCGATCACCAGCCGCCACTTGTTCGTGGTCGTCGTGTTAAGCTTAAATATGCGCATGCCGGTGGTTATAACCCGCCACGTATTGTAATTCATGGTAACCAAGTTCACGATTTACCAGATAGCTACAAACGCTACCTGATGAACTACTACCGTAAAGCACTGAAAATTATGGGCACCCCAATCAAAATTGAATTTAGAGAAGGTGATAACCCATTTGCAGGGCGTACTAATAAAGTAACGCTTTCGCAAAAACGTAAAATACGTGCATTTGCTAAAGAAAACCGTAATAAATAAACTGCATAAGCGTTAATTTATTACAAAAAAACGGCGTACTTTTTAGTACGCCGTTTTTTATTACTGAAAATTAAGTAATGCTAATTGCACCAGCCGTTCAACTGTCGTGTCTTGAACATTTTTAGGCGCTTTGGGGTAATACTTTGATTTTGGCGGCTTAATAGTTATAAACCCATGATTGGTTGCCATTTCGTGGGCTAACAGCTTTCGCTCTCGGGGGGTTAAATGGTTTTCGTGTATTTTTGCCAGCTCGCCGCTATCAAGCCATATGCCTGCACAACCTGGGCATTCGTCTATTTCAACCACTTTGAGTGGCGAAAAATACCGGCGCATCATCACAATACTTGGGCATTTAGGGCAATTTACTCGCGATGAGACTTCGCCCTCACCTTCGGTATAATTACTCAAATACTTAAGTAAAACCTGACCATGCTTTAACTGTGGCGAGCTAAACTTAAAAATTTGGCTGTTATCAAAAAATACGCCGCCTTGCGCTGACGTAAAAACAGTAATCCCGCCAACAAGTAAAGGTTCAAGTGGCGTATTACTACGAGGACAATACATTTAAAATTCCTTTTTATTTATTTTCTTTTACTCAAGTGCTTTATGAATAAGCCCAACAAGCGGGCCGGGCAATGTAATATTACCTGCAAGTACAAACTCATGCGCTTCATCTGACATTTTTTGCCATGTACGGCGAATAATACCAATCCATTTTTCTTCATTGTAATCTGGTTTTGCATTGGCAAATCCAAGCATATAATGCTCAATAAATACAAGGCTTGCTACATCTTCTACTAATTGGCTGTCTGGGTTACGTTTAATATTTTTTTTAGCGACCGCATCGTACACTCGGTTTTGCTCAGCTTCACCGTAACCAGCTTGCTTCATGAGCGCAACCACGCTGCTAGCATGAAATATATAAAGTGCACTGCGCCACTGATGATAGCCCTGTTTGTTCATTTCAAAATCACTACGTGGCGACTTCCAACGCTGAATATGCTGTGCACGCACTGCAATTTGCATGAGTTCATCGGCATCTGGTTTAAAACGAGTTAACATTTCGCTCATGCGCAAGGCGTATAAACTTTCTTTAGGAAAGCTTTGTCCATTGTGCTGCTCAGTATTAGGGTCTTGGTTGTTTGCTTCATCAATTAAGGTAATTACTTTATTAAACATGACGATCATTTTTTATAATAAGTTTTAATCATTCTAAACGCTGATAAAACAATAAACTAGTACGCCAATCAGTTACGCAGTGAAATTTGTTCAATCAAAAAGTAAAACCAAGAGTTACAAGTTATAAAAGTAAGCGCATTGATTAAGTTAACTTGGTACTATATTGAGCACAAATTAAAATAAAAAAGCGCGATAAATAATAACTAACTCGCCAATAACGGATGACTATGTTTAAAAAAAGTATTCTAGCTATATGCTTAGCGGTTGCATCGCTACCAAGCTTAGCCGACACTAACACTGATTTAAAAACCATTATTGATAACCATTGGCAAAACGCCAAAGCTGAAAAAATATTTTTTCGTACCGACCCAGACGGCTGGAAGCCAAACGGTACATTGCCAAATTGGAGCGAGCAAGCCATTGCAAAGCGCCAAGCTTATAACAACAGCGTGCTAAAAAGCTTAGCCAGCATTGATCCAAAAACGCTCAACAACGAGCAGCTAATGAACTACCGCTTATTTAAATATGAGCGAGAAACCGAGCAGCAAAGCTACCTTTATCAAGATAAGTATTTTCCGGTTAATTTTTTAAGTGGCTGGCATACTTATTTTGCCGAAGCACCGGCTAACATGGCATTTTTAACACCCGACGATTACAACGCATTTTTAATCAGCCTTGCCGACTACCCTCGATTTAATCAGCAAAATATTGATTTAATGAAAGAAGGTATAAAAACAGGCTTTACTCATTACTGCAAAACCTTTGAAAATTACAGCCAAAGCATTAGCGCGCATATTGTTAAGCAACCTGAAAACAGTGCCCTTTACGAGCCCTTTACACGTATACCAAACACGTTTACAGCAGAGCAAAAAGCCACATACCAAAATAAAGCAAAGGCCTTAATCAGCTCAAAAGTAGTCCCTGCTTATCAGCACTTTTACGACTTTTTTGAAAACGATTACATGCCTAACTGTAGAGCACAGCCGGGTATTGCAAGCGTTAAAGGCGGGCTTGAGTATTACAAATACACAGTTAATTACTACACCACAACCAATGCCACACCAAAGAAAATTCATGAGCTTGGCTTAAAAGAAGTCGCGCGTATTAAAGCGCAGATGCAAAGCATTATTGATAAAGTAGGTTTTGATGGCACTTATGCTGAGTTTTTAGAATTTTTAGCGACCGATGAGCAATTTTACGCAACAGACGCGCAAGACCTGCTAGAAAAAACCGCTTTTATAACGCAAAAAATGTATGGCAAATTACCAACCTACTTTAATCATTTACCGCGAAATACCTTTACTATTAAAGGCTCAGCGAGTCGCGGCGCGTTTTATATGCCACCTGCTGATAACCGCTCCCCTGGCACTTATTTTTTAGCCTCAACACCTAAACTACAGCCTTTATATAATTTAGAAGCACTTAGCTTACATGAGGCAATACCAGGGCATCATTTACAAAACGCTATTGCTATGGAGTTAAATGTACCCGAATTTAGACGCACACTTAGCCACTCTGCATTTGGCGAAGGTTGGGCACTATACACAGAGCGCTTAGGTAAAGAAGCCGGCTTTTATCAAAGCCCGTACAGCGACTTTGGTCGTTTAGGCTACGAAATGTGGCGTGCAGTAAGACTTGTTGTTGATACCGGTATTCATGCCTTTGGTTGGAGCCGCCAAAAAGCTATTGACTACTTGGCAGATCACACTGCTTTGCCACAAAGTGCGGTGGAGGATCAAATAGATCGTTATATATCATGGCCAGGCCAAGCGCTTTCGTACAAAATGGGCGAGATAAAAATACGCGAACTGCGTGCAAAAGCGGAAAAAGAACTAGGTGCTAAGTTCGATATTCGCAGCTTTCACGACACCGTAATCGGTCAAGGCTCGCTGCCTATGGAAGTATTAGAAGACGTAATAGACGATTGGATAGCAAAACAAAAATCGGCTATTTAACATTCAAGGAGGCGGTATTATTTGCCGCCTCTTTTTAAAACCCTCTTAAACACCTCAAAACTAATCCCTACCCGCTTTTGCTTCGTAAAGTTAATGATTACAAAAACCTGAGTAAACCTATGAGCAAACGCATTTTATATTGGCTACAAAACGATTTACGAATAGATGACAACCCTATTTTAAGCGAACTTGCTACTGAGCAATGCGCGCTCGATATTGTATTTGTTATAAACCCGCACTGGTTTAAAAATAATAACTATCAACAAAAGCCGTATGGCGTGCATAAACAGCAGTTTTTAATGCAAAGCTTGTATGAACTCCAACAAGCACTTATTGAGCGCGGGCAAACACTGCATGTACTTGAAGGCGAACCTGTATCGCTTTTGAAAGCGCGTATTAATGAGCAAAATATTGATGAAGTTGTATACAGCGAGCAATTTGGCCTGTACGAGCAACGCCAAATAAACTTACTCAAAGCACATTGCCCTAATACTAAATTTACAGGAGCGCAGCAAGACACGCTCTTTAAACAAAGTGACCTACCGTTTGATTTAAGCGAATTACCTAAACACTTTACCCCGTTTCGTAAAAAGGTAGAGGCCGCCACTAGCCCCATTTCACTTTCAACATTACCAAACGGTTTGCTCCCTCAGCCAATAACCTTGTGCGCTAAAAAACCTTTAGAGCGTATAGCAAATAATGGCGTAATGCATGGCGGGTTTAAAAGTGCGCAAACACATTTAAAGCAATACTTTTCAGGTTTACTACCAAGTACTTATAAAATAACTCGAAACGAGCTTGATGGCTTTAATAACACCACAAAATTTAGTATCTGGCTTGCTTTAGGTTGTGTAAGTGCGCGGCAAGTTTATAAAGCAGTTGAGGCGTACGAACATAGTCAAATAACAAACGAGTCTACTTACTGGATTAAATTTGAATTGCTATGGCGAGAGTATTTTAAATGGCATGCACTTAAGGCAGGTAAAAGCCTGTTTAGCTTTAAAGGCCAAAAGCAAACAAAACCCCTTACTACATTTATGCCAAACCGCTTTGCTACGTGGTGTAATGGCGCAACACCCTACCCATTAGTCAATGCCATTATGAATGAGCTTAACGCTACGGGTTATATATCAAATAGAGCAAGGCAAATTGCAGCCAGCTGCTTAGTGAACGAGCTTGGCCTTGATTGGCGCTATGGCGCAGCATATTTTGAACAACAATTGATTGATTACGATGTAGCCGCTAATTGGGGTAATTGGCAATATATAGCAGGTGTAGGCGTAGATCCGCGTGGTGGTAGGCACTTTAATATTGAAAAACAAACGTTACAGTTTGACCCGCACACTGTTTACACTAATAAATGGCAAGGTAATAAAAATGCAAGTACACAACTCGATAACTTAAATGAAGTTGATTGGCCAATTTAAGCCGCCAATCAACCTTTACCAAGTAACGTTTAAAACAGCTCAGCAATGCCTATATTAATAGCGTAACCACCCAAGGTTAAAAACAAAAATAAACAGCCTGCTAATAAAAGCGGCTTTATACCTGCTTGGCGAATAGCGCCAACATGTGTGCGCAAACCTAAAGCCACCATCGCGATGGTAAGTAATATATTATCAAACCATACAATGGCGTTTGAAGCCCCCTGAGGTATAACCGATAACGAATGTACACCACTTGCCACAATAAATAACACCGCAAACCAAGGGATTGTAATACCCGCTTTTTGCTCGCCGCCAGGCGCGTTTATATTTGCATGCTTTTTACTTTGCCAAAACGATAAGCCCACTAAAAATGGTGCAAGCATCATCACCCTTAGCATTTTTTCTATAACGGCGGTATCTGCAGCATTGGCGCTTACAGCTGTGCCCGCTGCAACCACTTGCGCTACTTCATGAATAGTTGAGCCTACAAAAATACCGTAAGCGTGTTCACTCAGCCCCATGTAATCAAACATGATTGGGTAGGCAAACATGCTTAACGTGCCAAACACCACCACCGTTGCTACAGCTACCGATACTTTATGCGCCTGCGCTTTTATTACAGGCTCAGTTGCCATAACCGCAGCGGCACCACAAATAGAACTACCCGCGCCAATTAATATGGTTGTTTGTTCATCAAGCTTAAATACGCGCTTACCTAGCTGCACTGCCAAAATAAATGTGCCTAACAGCATTACAACATCGATTAATAAGCCTTCCCAGCCTACACCCGCTACTTGCGCAAAGGTAATTCTAAACCCAAACAACACAACCCCCGCTTTAAGCAATATACTTTTAGCGTAATCAACACCTATATCGGTTTGCGTAGCAATACGCGAAAACACACTGTTACCCACAATAATGCCAAGCACTATACCAATAGTTAAAGAGCTAAATTGCGCACTTTGCATTATGGGTAACTTACTTAATGCAACAGATGCTCCCGCCAAAACAACCACCAGCAGCATACCTAACCACCAGCGCGTATCGCCGTATTGCTTAGTATTAATACCCAAATTTTTAATAGCGCTAAGCATAATATTCTCTCAATTGAACAACTTTAAACTGTTGACTTCATTTTAAGAAAGCGCAAAATATAACTCCAATACATTAAAATCATGATTCGATAACTTAAGGTTATGTGATTTGAGAGGCACAATGAACTTGCACGCACTACGGGTGTTTTATACGGTAGCAAAGCTTGGTAGTTTTTCAGGCGCAGCCGAGGCGCTTTTTATAAGCCAACCGGCTGTATCTAAAGCGCTAAAAGAGCTTGAGCACCAATTAAATATTCAACTTATAGAGCGTGCATCTAAAGGCAAAAAACTTACCTTAAGCGAGGGCGGCCAAGCCTTGTATGATCATGCACGTAGCATTTTTGCCATTGAAAAAGCCGCCATTGAAGATATTAAATCACGCACAGGGCTTAAGCGTGGCACGCTCGTTATAGGCACTAGTACAACCATTGCCAGCTATTGGCTACCGCCCTATTTAGCTAAATTTTGCGCGCAGTACCCAGATATAAAAGTAGAAGTACAAGTTGCCAATACCGCGCAAATTGAGCTTGCCTTACTAGAATGCACTATCGATTTAGCACTGGTTGAAGGCACACCTACCGAGCCGCATATAATAAGCAAACACTGGCAAAACGATTTAATGAGTGTTGTTATACCCAGTAACTTTAAGCCCGCTAAAAACTTAAAAGCATGGTTAAACAAACAGTTTTGGCTACTGCGCGAGCCGGGCTCGGGTACTTTAGAAATGTCGGTAAAGTTATTAGCCCAACATGGCGTAATAGCAGAGCGCAGTATGCAATTGGGCAGCAACGAAGCCATAGCAAGGGCTGTTGCTCAAGGTATGGGAGTCGCTTTATTGCCAAATGTAGTCACTGAGGATTTAGTGCAGCTAGGTAAATTAACACGCCTGAGCCAAAAAAATAACGAGCAACTTTCTCGGCCACTTTATCAACTGCATTATAAAGACAGACCGTCTTCACACGCTGCGCAAGCGTTCGAAAAAAGCTTGTTTAGTGAATAATGTTTGATCTGAGCTGTAAGTCGAGTAAGAAAACGGTTGTGTAACATTAATCGCTTATTGTGGTGTTACCTTAATTTATTATATATAAGCCAACTAGTTGAACCCATTGAAAGTACTAATAAATGAAGAACCAATGTTTCACGATTAAATTCACTAAATAGACTGAGTAAAAAAACTGGAAGTATGCTTAAGATTAAAACTACCGGTAATTTAAATAAATTTAACTTTTGGAGTAATAAGCTAATAGGTAATCCGTAAATGAACATTAATGGATAAAAATAAAATAAACTTCCCACCCCTATTGATACACCAAAACCAACACCTGAAATTAATGAACTCACAGAAGTATAGTTTTCGATACCCGCATAAAAATAACAAAAACCAAGGACTGGTAATGCAATTAAAGGACTAAGAATCGCAGCAATCAAATTTTTACGTAGATCCTTAGACATATTAAGACATACCACAACGAGCTTGTAGATTAATTCGTTTTTTATTTGTTTTAATTGATATACAAACCATAGCTGAATTCCTATTTTGGCTCAGCCAAAGGGGTAGGGGTAAATTTTGGCCTTACACATTAAAGTACCAGGAGACTAGTTATATGAGTCCAGCAGCTACCTCATAAACCTATTAGTTAAATCGGTAAACCAAATACGAGCAAGCTGAACTTACAAACCCTGAGTTAAGTCTTGCGCTAACGTACCCGTTGGCTTTTCAATTACGCGTACCAACTCTTTGCCATTTTGTTTAACAATAAACGTTGGTGTGTATTGTAAGTCGTGAGCCTGTGCAATGCCTGCATCGTCTTGCTTGTTGTAACCTACGGCCACATAGTCAATGCTTGCAAGTTGTACTTTCGATGCATCAATTAACTTAATGAGTTTTGGCACTTCGCGCTCACTGTCGTGGCACCACGTTCCAAATAATACAATAAGCTCTTTGCCTTCTAGCTTTTGCATTAGGGCTATATCTTGTGCTGTTGGTGTATACGCTTTGTATTGCTCGTTAAACTTGTCGTAGTCGCTTAGCAGTGCTTGCGTACTTATCTCGCCCGAAAATGGCGCTGTAGCATAGCTTACAAGCGGCATGCTTAAAGCGCACAGTAAAATTAATTGTTTAAACATAAGGTTGCTCTTAATTTAGGTATTAATTTAGGTATTAAACGACTATACCCAATATTGAGTGTGGAGTGAACAACTCAAAACCGTTACTTTTTATCCATAAAAAAGTTAACTTGCGATAAGTTAGTTAAATATTCTCGCCTTACGTCTTTATTCTCAGCTAGCTTGTCTAAATCACCAATTAGGGTAACTAGTTTATTATGAGAATGGCTGCTTGTTTTTTTAAACTCGTCTTGCTTTTCGTCACTCTCAACACGCTCTTTTTTATTCATGTTGTAGCTGTTTTCGTTTTCTTCAAGCCAAATATCGTCAATTAAGCGAATGTTGCTTTTACTAACGGTTTGTTCTTGCATCGCCATTTGCAGCTCGTATTGATTGGTTTGCGGATTAAACTCAAACATTTTTGTATCAACATCAACCTCGTGAGACTGATCGAGCCCCACAAGTTCTTTATTTTTAACGGCGGTGTTTACGTTATAACTCTCTTCTTTGTTGTAGTAATCAGGGCGACTGTATTGATAATCAAAGTGGCTGCTTACATTTTTACTTTGCGTTACACCGCTAAGATCCCCTAATTGGCTTTGTTCAGTTACTTGGCTTAGCTCAATAGTACTTTTAGGCTGATAGTCGCCGTTATCCAGCGCATATGAAAAAGTGGCATCAAAATCAGCGAGCTTAGAAATACTCGCACCCAATGTATTTGGGGCTTTATTACCAAGTCCTTGGTAACGGGCATCGTTTGTAATCATGTTATCAACTAAATCGGCAACCATGGTGCGCCCGTCATTAAAGTGCTGTTCTGCAAGTGACTCCAAATTGCTATAACGCTCAGCCGCCGACGACATACTCGCAAAAGCGCCTTTAAACAATGCAAAGCCTTGCTGCATTGCCTCGTCGCCTTTGCGGCCAAATGCCGATTTTTTATCGTCCTCACTACTATTAACCCGACTATCTTCTAGGCTTTGATCTAGCGACGCTAAATACTGCTGCATTTGCTGCGTGTCTTTAGCGCCAATGGTTGACATATCGAGTGCAAAATCAATGTCGTTTTTCCCACCTACTGCTTTAAACACAAGTGCTTGCTGATTTGATGCTTCATCAATGGAATAACTTAAATCAAGCGTATTCTGGGCAGTATCAAGCGCATCATTTTGCGTTGTTGAAAACGACACATTAAAACCGGCTAACTGCTCACTATTAAAGCCCGCTAAAAAATCTAAGCTCATGTCTGTTTGGTTTGGCACTATAAGAGGGTTGAATGAATTTTCACTCACTTTAAAAAATTCATCGGCCATTTCGCCAACACCCGCCATAACCTGCGTTAAAGCGCCATGTTCAGCCTCAGATAAATTACCATTAACTTCGTAACTTATGCCAAAGCCATCTATCGCTTCACCTGTTTTTTCGTCATAACCTTGCGATGAGTTAAAGGTAATGTTTATAACATCACCCTCTTTAGTTTTTACCGAGAGCTCAAACAGGTAGTTATCGTCATCCTCGTATTTTGTGCGATTAAGGCTTTCCATGTATGGATTAAGTGAACGCTCAACACGTTGCTGGCTTGAGGCTAAAAACGTTTTTTGCTCATGCCCAAGCTGACCTAAACTCGATAAAATATCGCTGGTATTAGCATAAGCACCCTGAATATTTTTAACCGACGTATTTAATCGCTCAATTAATTGGGTGCTATTTTCGTTTTTTAATAACCCCTCATGCTGAGAGCTTATTACGGTGCGCAGGGCGAGTTCTTCATCGGAGAGTTTATAGTTAAGCGTGCTCGGCGTGCTTGAAATTGTAAATAACGAGGTAAGTTGCTGCTTTAAAACGTCCTCTACTTTTTGATTACTGGCTAGTGCTTCGTCAATAGTTTCGTTATTTAGCTGGCTTAATAATTCATCGGATATTTTGGGGGCGTTAGTTTGTAAATCATTAATAGCTTGAAGGTCGCTACCGGTTAGTAGTGAAGGACTCACAGAGGTTTGGTTAGCGTTATTAACTGATTGGGCAAGTAAAGTGCTTAAATTAGCGTGGCTGCCAAGTGCATTATTAACCATGATTATCCTTAATCGCTAAACCCTATTAAGTAATTTATCGGGCACTTAGTTAAAAGCTTTAGCCTAAAGGCGCATTTTTTACCTATTATTTATACAAATAATTTATTAATAAGTTAAACAAACATAAATATATATCTGGTAAAAATAAATCGGATAAGCGTAGGTCGGATAAGCGCAGCGCCATCCGACACTCAATTAATCTACCCACCTTACTCTTAAGGGCTATTTTGTTTGCTTATTACCTTCACCTGTTTCTTTTATTCTTTGTACTAAAAAGTCGACCGCCGCTTTTACTTTTGGTACTAAATAACGCTGCTTTTGATACAACAAATAAACCGCCATAGTCGCATTTTGACTTATCGCTAATTCATGCTCAAACTTAAGCTCTTGCAACTGGCCAGATTCAAGGTATGAGTCGAGCGCCCATCGAGTTGACATTAAAATGCCCTCGCCATTACATGCTTTTTTAGCTAGCCACGATCCGTTATTTGAAATAGCGACCGCAGGCCCAGAAACGTCGTGCCATTGATCATCTACTTTACATAACCAAGGCGTTGGCCCCGCTGGCGTTTTAAAATAAAGGCCACTGTGGCCCTTTAATTCCATAACATTAGTGGGCATACCGTATTTTTGTAAATAGCAGGGTGACGCAACAGGAATAAAGCCGTTATCCATTAGTTTTATTGCTAGCACGCGTTCATTTGGCGCATAGCCACCGCGAATAGCAATATCAACGTCGTCACGCCCGAGTGTCGACAGCTCATCACTTAAGCTAACATCTAATATAATTTCGGGGTATAGCGCGCTAAATTCATCTAGCAGTGGCAGTAATATTTTGTCACCAAAACTTACCATTGAGCTTATACATAATCGCCCCATTGGTGTTGTTTGATAACTGCGTACAGTTTCGTGGCTTTGCTCTAGCTGATTTAATATTTGCTGAACATCGTTATAGTAAATTTGCCCAACTTCGGTCAATTTAACTATGCGGGTCGAGCGCTTTAAAAGCGTCGCACCTAGGCTTTTTTCTAAATCAGCAACTCGCCGTGACAACGACGAAGGCGGCACATCAAAAGCTTTTGCGGCTTTGGTAAAACTGCCCGTTTCAACCACTTTGATAAAATACCGTATGGCTTTTAGTTGATCCAAGTTGCCTCTCCATTAAATAAAATGCTTTATTGTCTTAAAGACAAAAGTGATTCGCATTTTCCCCTATATATAAGCAAATTAAAACAAGTAATAATAATCTTAACTTATCTACACGCTTTAATTTATTTAACGCCAATAGTTAAAGCTTAAAACCAAAGGCTACATTATGATTACTTTGCACGGCTTCGCAGCTAGTAACTATTACAACTTGGTTAAGCATGTACTTTTACACAAAGAGCTGCCATTTAATGAGCACCTTATATACAACAACGACGAGCAGTTTTTAGCTATAAACCCTATGGGAAAAGTACCGGCTATTACCACCGCTGATGGGCTAAATATTGCAGAATCGAGCGTTATTTGCGACTACCTTGAAGAAACCTACCCAAGCAACATGCTATACCCTGAAGATTCAGCCGAGCGTGCTTTTGTTCGCCAAATTATGAAAATAAGTGAGCTTTACTTTGAATTGCCAAGCAGACGCTTAATTCCGTATGTATTTACAGGCTCCCCCGCACCTGAACACGTAAAAGACGACATTCGCAAGCTATTAACGCGCGGTGTAAACGCCCTTTGTGAATTAACGCATTTTTCGCCGTGGATAGCAGGCGAACAATTTAGCATGGCAGATATTTACGTTTACTACGTAAATACAGTGGTTAACGCATTCACGCCAAAAGAGCTTAATTGGGATGTACTGGCCGAAATCCCAGGTATGAAAGAATGGCAAGTAAAAATGAGTCAATCGACTATTGCACAGCAAATAGAGGCAGATCGCCAAGCAAATATGCCTGAGTTTATGCAAAAGGTAACAGCACAAATACAGGCAGCTCAAAGCAAATAATTACGCTATACGCTACCCATTCTCAATTTATAGGAACAGTATTATGACAGATAAAAATATCCAACTTACTTCAACTATCAGCGAAGACAATAAACTCACACTTGCCTTAAAAAACATCGAGATGCCAAAGCCAAATGCCGATGAAGTAGTTATTCGTATTGAAGCTGCACCATTAAACCCATCAGACTTAGGCGTTTTATTCAGCGCAGCTGATATGTCTACTGCAAAACAATCGGGTACTGATGAAAACCCAGTAATTACTGCTGATGTTCCAGCTCAATTTATGCCATCACTTAAAACACGTGTTGGTAAAGCAACACAAGTAGGTAATGAAGGCGCAGGCACCGTAGTAGCAGCAGGCTCATCACCAGCCGCACAAGCATTAATGGGAAAAACTGTTGCAGTAATTGGCGGCGGTACGTATCGTCAATTTATATGTGCCAACGTACAAAGTTGCCTAGAGCTAAAAGAAGGGACTACCGCCAAAGAAGGTGCATCATCTTTTGTTAACCCACTTACCGCACTAGCAATGGTAGAAACCATGCGCGCTGAAGGTCATAAAGCTATTATTCACGCGGCTGCAGCTTCTAACCTTGGCCAAATGCTAAACCGTATTTGTATTGCTGATGGCGTTGATTTAATAAATATTGTTCGTAAACCAGAACAAGAAAAATTACTGCGCGATATGGGTGCAAAATATATTGTTAACTCAAGCAGCGACACTTTTCTTGCTGACCTAACAGCTGCAATAATCGAAACCGGTGCAACTATAGCGTTTGACCCTATTGGTGGCGGCCAACTAACAAGTGATATTCTTAACTGTATGGAAGTTGCAGCTGCGCGCGATATAAAAGAGCACACAATTTATGGCTCTGATACATTTAAACAAGTGTACATTTATGGCGCACTAGACCGCGGCCCTATTACACTTAACCGTAACTTTGGCTTTGCTTGGGCTGTAAGCGGGTTCTTGTTATTTAATGCTTTAGGTAAATTAGGCACAGATACAGTAATGAAAATGCGCAAACGCGTTGCTGATGAAATCACCACTACATTTGCGAGCAACTACACGCACGAAGTGTCATTAGCTGAGGTATTACACTTACAGTCAATTGCCGCTTATTCTAAACAAGCAACAGGCGAAAAGTACTTAATTAAACCTCAAGCTTAATTAAATATTCCTCGTTAAAAATTAAAGACCACAGCGCTTAGCACTGTGGTTTTTAAATATAAAAACAGATGCTAATTAGGTAACTGCTTTTTTGTCATAATAAAAACTTAAAAATATAATGAATGCGCAATAGGCTCACTAATTGTTATTGAATTTATAATTTTTAATACATTCAAGCCATCAATGAAATTTTGGTGTAAATGAATATCTAAATTACTTAACGCATTTAAGAACGTACCTTTAGAAATATCACCTGGAATCACCTTCTAGCATTATAAAATTTCAACAAAAATCCTCTTTGATCAAACTACTCAATAATTGTACTAAATAATGCAATTAGTCATAAATCTGTAACTTTGATCCGCGATAATCTCTATCCGATAAATGAATAGACTCAAGAAGATTAAGTAAGATGAGTACACCCTTAGTGCAACTAACATTTGCACTGCAATCATTTGATGATTCTATGTCTGCGGCGATGAGCCACGCTATGGAATATGAAAAGCTATCGCTAAAAGCCAATGCTGCGCATAACATCACGCTGCAATGTGTGTTGCCTGATGGCGCAAATGAGAGCGATGTTATTTCACTAAGTGCAACGCAGCCCAGTGCGCGTGGGGCGCAGTATTTTACTGAAAAAACGCTGAGCAATGCAGACCTTGAATCTGGTACTGTAAACCTAACTTTAAGTAACATTACACAAAGCCAGTGTTTTGTAGTGCAAATGATGCTGCACGGAAAAAATACGACCTTAAAAGAAAGCCAGCAACTCGATGTGTACATTAAAGCGTTTGAGCAAGGCTATATTCCTGAGCAAATAAAAACTGAACATACCAAGTCACAGGGCGTTCGTAGCTACTTTGCGAGTATGGGTTCTACGTTTTTATCGCTGTTTTAGTGCTGACTGCACTTAAATTACGCGATGCGACAAGTTATTAGTCTGCAAAACTTACTTTACCCATAGTAACTCCCGCAATACCTTGTGCGGTGTTACTTAGGTGTTGCTGCTCTCCTGCTAGGCATTCGTTTGCTAAAATAGCAAATAACACAGCCTCTTTTGCATCGGGATTTATACCTAAATCGTCGGTATTTTTAAAAGCCTTAATACGTGGGCAAAGCGCTGTAAGTTGCGCCATTACTAATGGATTATGAATACCCCCACCACTTGCATACACCACACAATTTTGTTCGCGCTCTGCACACTCGTTTAATGCATTTGCTATAGCTGTTGCAGTAAAGGTATTTAAGGTGGCCATTACATCTTCATGACTTAAATGGTGTGTATTTGTAAGCTGCTGTGCGGCGTTTAAATACGCTAAGTTAAATACCTCTGGCCCTGTAGTTTTAGGCATTGGGAGTTTAAAAAATGCGTTATTACATAATGCATTTAATAATGGTGTATTTACCTTGCCTGCTTTTGCTATTTTTGCGCCATCGTCATAATGCATATCTTTAAAATGTTGCTGTACGTAGGCATCCATAATGGTATTACCGGGGCCAATGTCGGAGCTAAACACACCGTTTGCATCACCATTTTTGGGTAAAAACGTTAAGTTAGCTATGCCGCCCATATTTAGCAAAACCCGACTCTCAGCAGCGCTCGAAAAATACAAATAATCGCCATACACAGCAAGCGGTGCGCCCTCGCCTCCTGCGGCTATGTGTTTTTGCCTAAAATCACCAATGGTAGTAATACCCGTAGTAACGGCTATCTGGTCACTATCGCCAATTTGTAAGGTGCCATTAGTAAAGCTTTTGTGGTTATGCTGCGAATGCGGGCAGTGGTAAATGGTTTGCCCGTGACTTGCTATTACATCAATACTTGCCGGGTTTATTTGCCAAGTATGTAAGCACTGATTAACCATATCGCCATGGAGTTTACCTACCCACGGGTGCAATAAAGTAACAAGCTCTAAATCGCACTCTCGTTTGGCAAATACCTGCTTTATTTTAGTTTTATAATCGTCGTTGTAGTCAACGGTGGTAAAATTTAAAACCTCAATGTGAGTATTTAAGCCCGCGCCCGTTACTTTACACAGTGCAACATCAAGCCCGTCCAACGAGGTACCGCTCATTAAACCAATAATTAAACGGCTTGGTTTTTGGGCGCTGTTATAAAGCGCTTTAATGTGAGGGTGCATAATGGCATCTAAAATAGGTGTAATATTTTGCTTATATTAGAGGACTTTAAAACAAAGTAATAGCCGTAAACCGTTTAATTTAGGTTCTGATTGTTTAACTCTTAAATGATTGTTAAGTTAGTGTGCATACTAAAAATTTATGAAAAAATATGATCACCCTCAGAGAGTTTAAAGCCCAAGACGCGCCTTTTATTATTAATACCTTAAATGATGAACAGGTAACGCGTTATTTATCGTCAAAAATTCCGTTTCCGTATACGCAAGCCGATGCTGATTGGTGGATAAACCAAGGCTCAAAAAACGGCGTAATTGATGCAACAGTTAAAGCCATTGAGGTAAATGGGCAATTTGCGGGCTGTATTGGTGTAACTCCCGGCGAATTTGAATACAACCACAGTGGCGAAATTGGTTATTGGCTTAATAAAGCCTATTGGGGGCAAGGTATTATTACTCGCGCTATTGAACTTATATGCAATGAAGCGTTTGCAAGCTCACACTTAAACAGAATTTTTTGTTGCCGTGTTTGCTGGTAATACCGGCTCAATGAAAGCACTTATTAAAAGTGGTTTTGAGCAAGAGGCTGTGCTTAAACAGGCCATTTATAAAAACGGGGTGTTTTACAATAGCCATATTTTTAGCAAGCTAAAATAAACCATTTAGAATAAATACTCTGCAAAGCTTGAATTACCAGTACCTCGCCCAAAGCTAATGTATTGAGGTAAAAATATATATTTACACTGCTTAGCGCGCATTATTGTTTAGGTTAGATATTAATTTAACGCATAAACATTCGCTAAGTACATTCACTTTAAGAGGAGATTTTTATGTCTGCAACTAGTCGTCAACTTACTTTAGCATCACGCCCTAATGGCGCCCCGAACGAAAAAAACTTTGAACTTAAAACGGTAGAACTTCCTGCATTAAAAGATGGCGAAGTTTTACTACGCACTATTTACCTATCATTAGACCCGTATATGCGTGGTCGTATGAGTGATGCTAAGTCGTACGCAGATCCAGTTAATATTGGCGATGTAATGGTTGGCGCAACTGTGTGCCAAGTAGAAGAGTCTAAAAACGATAAGTTTAACGAAGGCGAATGGGTACTTGCCTACACAGGTTGGCAAGACTACGCCATTACCGATGGTGAAGGCTTAATGCAATTAGGTAAAGAGCCTGCAAACCCTTCATACGCATTAGGTATTATGGGTATGCCTGGCTTTACTGCTTACATGGGTTTACTTGATATTGGCCTGCCTAAAGAAGGCGAAACCGTAGTTGTTGCAGCAGCAACAGGGCCAGTAGGTGCAACGGTTGGTCAAATAGCTAAAATTAAAGGCTGTAAAGTAGTCGGTGTTGCTGGTGGTAGCGAAAAATGTGCACACGCCGTTGAAAAACTAGGGTTTGATGCCTGTATTGACCACAAAGCTGATGACTTTGCAGACCAACTAGAAAAAGCGTGTGATAACGGCATTGATGTTTACTACGAAAATGTGGGCGGTAAAGTATTCGACGCCGTATTACCATTACTAAATACAGCAGCGCGCGTACCATTGTGTGGTTTAGTATCGCAATATAACGCAACTAGCTTACCAGAAGGCCCAGACCGTTTAGGTATGCTAATGGGTCAATTGCTTACTAAGCGTATTAAAATGCAAGGCTTTATCATTTTTGATGATTACGGCGACCGTTACGACGAGTTTGCACAAGACATGCAAAAATGGCTACAAGACGGAAAAATTCAATACCGGGAGCACATGGTAGAAGGCATCGAAAATACAGTAGACGCGTTCAACGATATGATATCCGGTAAAAACTTTGGTAAAACTGTGGTTAAAATTAATAACCCACTTTAATTTTATACGGCTTGTAAGGCAAAGCCCTTACAAGCCACAAAAGGACTGACATGATTAAACTACACCATTTAAATAAATCCCGCTCTAAACGTATAATTTGGCTTTTAGAAGAGCTAGATGTTGACTACGAAATTGTGGCTTATCAGCGTAATAAAGACACATTCCTAGCACCTGACGAACTAAAGCATATTCATCAACTTGGCAAGTCACCGGTAATTGAAGATGGCGGTTTAATTATTGCTGAATCAGGCGCTATTACCGACTACCTTATTTCTAAATACGGCAACGGTAAATTTGCTCCAAAAGTAGATACCGCTGAATATGTTGACTACCAGCAATGGCTGCACTTTGCAGAAAGCTCAGCAATTTTACCGCTTTTACTTAAAATGTTTGTACTAAAAGACGGCGCTAAAACGCAGTTTTTAGAAGGCTATGCCGACGCTGAAACAGCCAAAGTAATTAGCTACTTTAACGACCGCCTAGAAGGTAAACGTTATTTAGTGGGCGATACCCTAACGGGCGCTGACTTTATGATGTCGTTTATTGTTGAAATAGTTAAAAACTCAGGTCAATTAGCGCACTTTAAAAACCTCGTTAAATACGACGAGCAATTACAAAGCCATGAGAAGTTTCATACAGCTAATGAGCTAGAAGCAAAGTACGACTAAACCTTTATATAATATTTTATATAACACTAGGGGCATTTAGCCCCTTTTTTAATGCCTGTAAAATATGCCCCGCCAAAGTTACACTTGTAAACTAAATTAACAATCACCTACCTTATTGCTAATAAAACTTTAATTAATAAGGCATAATGCTGCTATTGTTTAAGTATTTTCACTAATAATACAAGCTGCTCTTGCGCGTATTGACTCACACTTGGGATCAACCATGACCATAAACATGCGTTTAACGACCGGCTTTGGCGTAATTTTATCAATGATGATTATTTTAACCATTATTGGAATTTCGCGCGTTAGCCTTATTAATAGTAATATTACCCACATGACCGACGTAAATTCGGTAAAGCAACGTTACGCAATTAACTTCAGAGGCAGCGTACACGACAGAGCAATAGCCGTGCGCGACGTAGTACTAATTACCGAGCAAAGCAGTTTAAGTACCGTGTTAAATAACATACAAGAGCTAAACGCATTTTACCAAACGTCAAGCCGCGCTATGGCTAAGCTAATGGGTAATATGAATAGTGAAGAGCGCGCTTTAATTAATAAAATAAATCAAATAGAGCAGCGTACTCAGCCTTTTATTCAAGGTGTAATAAACGCTAAAAATGCAGGAAACCTAAACGAAGCTAAACGCATTTTATTAACCGATGCGCGCCCTGCGTTTACCCAGTGGCTAAATGTTATAAACCAATTTATAAATCTGCAAGAGCAAGCAAATCAAACCACCACTATTGATACTCTCGATATTGCCAGTTCATTTGAAATTTGGATCATTTCGCTCACCGCGCTTGCAATTTTAATAGGTGCAAGCGTTGCGTATGTTATTAGCCAACTGATCAGAAAGTCAGTAGGTGGCGAACCACAAGAAGCCGCCGAAGTAATTGCCCTTATTGCCCAAGGCGATTTAAGAGGTGATGTGCAGTCGTGTTGCCCAAATAGCATGATGGCTTCTGTAGGGGTTATGCAATCTAAATTAAAAACCATTGTAGATAGCATTATTAACTCATCTGAAGAGCTTTCTACTCACTCTGCAAGCGTAGCGTCTGGTTCGCAGCAAGCACTTAGTGCCGCTGACGCACAAGTAACTTATACAAACTCGGCAGTAAGTAGCCTAGAAGAAATGAGCCAAAGTATTCATGCTGTTGCAGGCTCTGTTAAACAAACAGAAGATAACTCAAAAATAACCGCACAATTATCGCAGCAAGGTAGTATTGCAGTGCAAAAAGTAGCGGCGGAAATTGAGCAAATTTCAGTAACCGTAAAAGCCACCGTTACCCAAGTAAATGTTTTGCAAGAACATGTAAAACACATTGGCGATATTTTAAGTGTGATCCGCAGTATTTCTGATCAAACAAACTTGCTTGCACTAAATGCGGCAATAGAAGCTGCAAGAGCTGGCGAAACAGGCCGAGGGTTTGCTGTTGTTGCTGACGAGGTAAGGCAACTTGCCCAGCGTACTGGTGATGCAACAGGCGACATTGAAAAGATGATTTTGCAAGTACAAGAAAACACACAAGCGTCGGTAACAGCTATGGAAACCACAGTACCGCAAGTAGAAAATGGCCTAACGCTTACCCATGAGGCAAACGAGTTACTGCATCAAATACAGCAACAAGCTAACGACTCATTAAGTAACGTGCTTGAAATTGTTGAATCAACATCAAACCAAGTAGCCACCGTGGCGCAAATTAGTACCGGCGTTGAAGAAATTGCCAGTATGTCTAAAGAAACCAGCATGTCGCTTAACCGTAACGCACAAGAAGCTGTTGCATTAGCTGACCTTTCAAACACGCTTAAAAAGTATATTAGCTACTTTAAAGTTTAATTTTTATAGTAAGTAATAAACAAAGGGGCTTTTAAGCCCCTTTGTTGTTTATGTACTTTAATAATAGCGGACTATATACCCGCTAAATCGCGCTCGGTAATACACTCGTCTGAGGCCATTTCAAACTCGCGGCAAACTAATGGGCGGTTTTCGTAAATAGAGCACATAAGTGTATTGCGGTCGAGTGCTTGGCACCAACCGTCGTCAGCGCGTTTCATTACTTCGCTGCCCCATTTATCGTATTCAATGTAGTTAAATGGCACGCCGGTGTCGGTTACTATGCGCACTTCTAATTGGCAACAACAGGCTTGGCAGTTAGCACACGTAACAGGCTCTGGGGTAGTAGAAATATTTTCAACGGGAATAACAATATGAGGCATAGTGGCTTACTTTTTTGAATAAGCCACTAGGATACAGTAACTAATTTAACGCGCTAGTAGTTTTGCTTTAATATCGCTGTAACGCATTTGCTCGCACAGTGCAAAACCACTCAATTGGCGCACTTTATTACGCGCAAATAATGGCACACTCATCCCCGCTAAAAAGCGGCATTGGGTTTCAATACCCACATTATGATTACCTTTGTCTGCCATATGCGCTAAAAACTCATCTACCTTTTGATAAATAAGCTGCTCCTCAATATAGGCAGGCTCTATAGAGTATTCAAGCTTAACCGCATGGCCTCTACACACACTACAATGCCCACATTGCTGTGGTGCATTTTGATCGTCAAAATAGCGCGCTAAGTTATAGCTTAAGCAACTTTGTAGCTCAAAAAAGCGTACCAGTGCAGCAATACGTTTAATTTCGGCTTGTTCTTTATCACTAAAGTAGTCGTGTAGTTGCTGGGCAAGTTCTGGGTTATTTATAACCTCGCTATGCACTTTGTATACTTGGGTAATACGTTTGGTTTCGAGCGTTATTAGTTTTTTTTCGGCTAGGTAATCAAGGGCTGCCACTACGCGTTTTCGATCAACCTGCGCAGCTTGCGTAAGGGAGTCAAAATTTAGCGTGCCCCATATTTTTTTAAAATCGGTATGGCTAAATATTTGCGTTAAAAACGCTTGGCGTTGCTCGTCAAATTGGCTTAGTAGCTCATTTTTATCAACCAAAAATTTATATTTAAAATCGGCGTAGTAAGCATATTGCGGCGTTATAGCGCCTTGCATTTCAAGCTGTACAAGTAAGGTTTTAAGTGCCAGTTGCCTAATATTACTTTCACTCGATAAGCTGTATTCTTGCATTTCCCATTGCTGGTGGCTTTGGCGAATATCGTTAATTACGTATTCAATACCGCTAAGCTCTGGGGTGTCGCCATATACAAAGTTTTCAACCGTATTTAGCCCATCTAAATTGGCAAGGGTGTAGCAGTTTGATGGATTGCCATCGCGCCCTGCTCTGCCAATTTCTTGGCTGTAGTTTTCTATCGATTTTGGTAAATCGTAATGTATAACAAAGCGAATATCCGACTTATCAACGCCCATACCAAAGGCTATGGTTGCCACCACTATGTTAATTTTACCCGCCATAAAATCATCTTGAATTTGCCAGCGTAGCGTATCTTCAAGCCCCGCATGATACGCCACCGCGTGCACACCTTGTGCACTTAGCACATTAGCAACTTGCTCGGCGCTTTGCTGTAGCGTTACATACACAATACCAGGGCCATTTTGCGCGCGCACAATGTTGGTAAGCTCGGTATTTTTATCGGCGGTTTTAACGCTCAACACACTTAAATCTAAATTGGCGCGATAAAAGCCCGTTTGCACAATACACTCAGGCGATATAGCAAATCGCTCTGCCATATCGCGTTTAACTTTTTTAGTCGCCGTTGCCGTAAGCAGCAATACTAAAGGAATATTAAGCTCTTCGCGGTAACGCGGTAGTTTAAGGTAGTCGGGTCTAAAGTTATGGCCCCATTCAGATATACAGTGCGCTTCGTCTACCACTAACATCGAAAGCGCCACCTGGCTTATAAACTCTCTAAAACGCTCGTTTTTAAAGCGCTCAACCGACACCATTAGTACTTTAATTTTACCATTTCGCACATCATTCATTACGGTGCTGCTTTGCATTTGATCTTGGCTCGAATCAAGGCTTGCCGCGTAAATACCTTTGCTATTTAAAAAGCTAATTTGATCTTTCATCAATGCTAGTAAAGGCGAAACCACTAACGTTAAATTTGGTAAATGCAACGCAGTTAATTGATAGCACAACGATTTACCCGAACCGGTCGGAAATATAGCCAACGACGATTGACCATTTAAAAGCTGCTCTATAGTTTGTTGTTGCCCTGTTCTAAATTGGCTAAAACCAAAGTGCTGCTCAAGTGATTGAATTAGTGGCGTGGTCATAAATGTCCTTTTGATGGCTAAACAATAGTCATGCTTATAAAAATGCGGTGTAGATGAAATATTTGCAACTCAGTATACAACAAATAACATTATTTATTGCTGACATCACCTTTATTTAAGCGCAAACTAGAGCACTATAAAATGAGTAGTAACTGCTTGTTGCCAAAATAATTTATTGATACCCAAGTTATCTTAAAAAACTAATAAAAATACAGATCACTTGGGTATATTATTTTTGAGGGCAACGTTATGAATATTACTACACCTAAAATCGTCGTTATTGGCGGTGGTGCTGGCGGATTAGAACTCGCAACGCAATTAGGTCATAAATTAGGAAAGAAAAAACAAGCTGAAATTCTACTAATAGACAAAAACCGTACCCACATATGGAAGCCGTTACTGCACGAAGTAGCGACAGGCTCTATTGACCCCGATTTAGATGGCGTTGTGTATTCAGCCCATGCTGCAAAACACCACTATAACTTTCAACTTGGTACTTTTTGCAATATAGATCAAAGCAATAAAACAGTTACCCTTGCACCACTTTTAGATGAGCTAGGCCACACAATTTTACCCGAGCGCACCGTGCGCTACGACCACCTAGTGATTGCCATTGGCAGCGTAAGTAACGACTTTAATACCCCAGGTATAAAAGATCACTGCTACTTTTTAGACTCAAACCAACAAGCAGAGCGCTTTCAGCATTCATTACTCGACAGCTTTACACGCCTTCACCAAGACGATAACCAACAGCAATCACTTAATATTGCCATTGTAGGCGGCGGTGCTACCGGTGTTGAACTCTCAGCTGAGCTTTATCATGTGTCTGAACTATTAAAACTTTATGGCTTAACAAATATGTCGTCTAAGCGTTTGCATATTCATTTAATAGAAGCCGGACCACGTATTTTACCAGCATTACCTGAGCGTATTGCCGTAAGTGCAAAACGTGAGCTATTAAAACTTGGCGTAAACGTGCGCGAGCAAACACAAGTAAAAGAAGGCACCGCACAAGGCTTTATCACCAAAGACGAAGAACACATTGATGCCGATATTATGGTGTGGGCAGCAGGCGTAAAAGCACCTGATTTTATTAAAGACTTAGGTATTTTTGAGCTGACGCGCAGCAACCAAATTCAAGTAAACGAGTTTTTACAAAGCACCGTAGACGAAAGCATTTTTGTATTAGGCGATTGCTGCGCATTTACCCAAGCCGACGGTAAGCAAGTACCACCACGCGCACAATCGGCGCATCAAATGGCGCAGTGCGTCGAAAAAAATCTAATCGCAACGCTAAAGCAGCAACCACTACGCGGCTTTAAATACAGCGACCATGGCTCACTTGTTAATTTATCAAGCTACAGCACTGTGGGTAACTTAATGGGCAACCTAACCAGCAATACCTTTTTTATTGAAGGTAAAATTGCCCGCTTTATGTATATATCTTTATACCGTATGCACCAACGCGCCATACACGGTAGCGCAAAAACCTTTGCATTATGGATAAGCGAAAAAGTGCTGCGTGTAGTGCGCCCTAAAATGAAGTTGCACTAAAAAATTAAGTACGCTCACAAAACCACAAAAAAGCTTTAAGAGTTAATAAGTATTATCTCTTAAAGCTTTTTTGCACTTTGCGTACCTAGAGTAGTACGATGTGAGAATATTTTAATAACATCAAAGGATTGGCGGTTATGAAAAAGCGACTTCTCGGACTTATAATTATAGCGGCTTTGGCAGTATATCTATTTAAAACCCAGCCTAACACAGCCGCTGTAGAGCAGACCAACGTGGCTGCACCAAATGCCACTGAGCCTAATTTAGTTAATAAAAAGCAGCCCGTAGAAGGCACACCGCTAAGAATAGTCACAGATCTAAAAAAAGATATTCGCCTTTGTAGAGATCAATCACAGCAACAACATATAAAAATAAATAATTTAAACCAATCGCTTGTTTCATTTTTTGTGAGTGAGCTTAAAAAAGGGACGTCGGTCCCCACGCTTTTAAAGTATGCAACCCTATCAGGAATCTATAAGCGTCAATATATTGCCTTTTTAAGAGATGCCATAGTTGCTGAGCAAAAGCAGCAGCTTAGTATTACTAGCTCTTTAGACGAATTAGCTAATTGGCAAGGCATTGAGGCAATTAAAGGCTTCACCAATGATAAAGTAAAAGAAATGATTCAACAGCTTGGAGATAATAAACATAGCCCTTCAGGACTGACTCTGAGTGTACCCCTTGATGAAAATGTACAAAAAGAAACCCTTTATGCTTTATTAAACAACACTGATACATTTACCACTTACTCTAAAACGTTTATTAAACTTGAGGGCAGTGAAGTTATTTCCCCGGCGACATTGTTTGTGCTTAATGCAAATAAATTTACGCCAAAAGAGTTTGAGCAGGCAATTTCAACTAACCAATTTACAGTTAATGAGTTAGCTACTGCAATTAAAAACAACATTCCTAATGAGTATATTTTTGCGCTTATGAAGCAGGTGCCGGCACTGGATGCTATGCCGCTGTACGAAGAAAATTCTGTTTTATATAACATGGCTGATATTGCCGTAAGCCAGTTTAATTTACCGCTTGTAAAAGCACTACAACAACTAGGCGTAACACCAACCAATCGGCCTGGCTTATTTACTGGTTTAGATGTTGCAATAGTAAACCTGCCTAGAAGTGGTAACTTAACGCCAGCCCCTTTAGATGCAAAGCATACTCAAATGTTGGACTACCTCACAGAGCAGGGCTATAAAGCTCATAGCGGCAATGCTAATGACGGCCTAAATGGCAAAGGCGTTTCTTTTGTAAGTGATTTTATTTACCAGCAAGGCGCCTATATTAATGGGCAGGAAAACCCTGAGCAATATGCTTACTTTAGCCCTATTGGTAAAATAGACAACGCCACATTGCCCCAAGTGAGTGAGCCCGATAATTCTGATGTTGCACGTTTTTTAGTAGATTTGAAGCAACAAAAGAAAGAGCTAGATAATAAAAGACAAAACTGTGAACTATTACAGCAGCAGTTAAGCGCTACTGAACAATTACACTCTACTATGCGAGCATATAATACGGTGCTAGAGGTAAAAAAAGAGCACGGTAATAACTTCGAATATGTTTTACAAGAACAAGACCCCGTATTAGTTAATTACTGGTGGAGTATACTAAACAATCAGCTTTCAAACGATAGAAGTCATAACGCGTTCAGCGAATATTTGTCTAAAAAAGATTACCAAAAAGCTTATGAGTACAGCCTTAGTACACCATTAACTCAAACAGAAACCGATACACTTTTTTCATTCCTACTATTAGAGCCTCATGACTTTATAGCGATCTGGCAAAGCCGAGTTGAACCTAAGCCACCGAGTGATTTAGCAAGATTAAGTCGTTTTCCTCTTAGTCAATGGCAAAAGCTTAAACAAGCTGGTTTTGATTTTTCGATTACCGATACGTATGGGCGCGACGTTTATGTACAAGCTGCATCGTCTTCTGTCGAGGTAGTACAATTTCTAATTGATAATAAAATACCCGCTGATTCAGAAAAATTAGGCGTAGATATACTCGACCTAGCGCTTGAGCAAAGCTACACCAAAGGGGAGTTAAGCCCAATGATTCCTTTAGCCCTGCAGCTTGTTGAAAAAATTGAACCGAATCACCTTTCTCGCGCAGCACGTTTAAAAACGTTTTATCCTGAGGTTTACGAGCAATTAATTAAGTTAAACCCCGCATTAAAACCCGCAGAGGGCACGCAGCTAAATCACTATACTTTTAATAACCTATAACCCGCACTTTTAATACGCCAACAAATTAGTTGGCGTATTTGTTACTAACCCAAATATTGTCTTTAATATTTAACATTGTCTGTGTAGAGTATTTAAAACAACTAAGGAAATTGGGTTATGACGGGTAAAACGCTAATTTTTAACTTTGACGGCACAGGAAACGAGCCCCGTGATGCAGAGCAATTTAGCTCAGAGCATTTTAAAGAAGACTCTAATATTACCAACATTCTAAAATTGCATTTACTGCTTGGCGGTAAATTAGAAGACTCCCCCATTACTCCTTTTGCTAACCAACTCAGTTTTTATTATCAAGGTATTGGCACTAAAGGCAGCCGCCTTAAACGCATTTTAAACCAAACCCTTGCACCTCGTGGTGACGACGTAGCCAGTATCTTAAATCAAGCATTAAGCGACTTTAAAGCTCACTACCTAATAGGCGATGCCATACTGCTAACGGGTTTTAGCCGAGGCGGTGCACTTGCTAGGCGTTTTGCCAAAATTCTAGAGCCTTTAATTGCTGATAATGTTTACGTATGTGTGTTTGATACCGTCGCCTCTATTGGCTTATCAAAAGTAAGTAAAGCTACACGCGGCGCAGAGCACGTTATTTTTGAAAACCACACCATTGCCAACAACATTACTCACGCGCTGCACTGCGTAGCCCTTGATGAAAAACGCCGCGCCTTTGAACCCACACTCATGAACCATCAAAGCAATATTACCGAGCTATGGTTTGCAGGTGCGCATTCAGACATTGGCGGCGGTTACTACCGCGATGGCCTAGCCGATATTTGCTTGCGCTACGCACTTGAGTGGTTAATAGAACAACCGCTTAATATATCGTTACTCACTAGCCACGATATAGATTACGAAACCCTGCTCCCCGATAGCAACTTAGTAGCACAAGATGACGTAACCGTAACGCCCGATCCGCTCGCATTAAGTCACCAACAAAATTACTTTTGGTTTAACCCATTTTTTAAATTAGTAGATAGGCAGTGCTATGTATTAATTGATGACGAAGCCAGCAACCTTGAGCCTTTAGTGCACTACAGCGTAGCCGAACGCATTAATAAGCTAACCAGTTACCGCCCAGAATCGCTAAAAAAACTGCATTACAAAATTAGCTACAACGACAACACCACACTTAGCTTTATTGGTTTAAGCCAACATATAGAACTGGCTAATCAAAACATGAATGTGCTGAGCATTAACCAAAGCCAAGATGTAATGGTATTTGCCTCAGAGCAATACAACGCAACCGGCCTCATGCTAGAGCAAGGCGCTACGTACCGTTTTACCCCATACCCAAATCAATACTGGTTTGACGATGGCATAAAGTGCACGCCATTAGGCTGGAACCGCGATAACGTACAACTTGGCGTAAAAGAAATCCCGATGGCCGTACTTGAACCATTTAGACGATTCCCTCGCGCACAATGGTTTTCACTCATTGGTGCTATTAATAAAAACGACGACCACCTTTTTGAAATAGCCAACGGCGCCGACATTAAAATAGATAAATCAGGCGAGTTTTGCCCATTTGCCAACGACTTAAGCCGCTTTTATGGCGCTAATGCCGGTAAAATAAAAGTGAAAGTAACGCGGTTGGAATAAGAGGAAACCGAGGCTTTTAAATTGTAGGCTGGAATTTACATCGCGCTTTGGCTTTATAAAAACATTAAGCGAGGTATAAAACCTCACCTACAACAACTCAAACACCACACTCAACAAACCCGTAGATGCGATTTTACATCGCGCTTAGCTCTTTAGTAACGGATCATAACTCCCAATCAACGCTACAAAGCCCGCCTAAACACCTGTAGGCGCACTGCTTGCTCGCGCGAAAAGCGAAGCTTTTAAATTAAATAAAACAAATATCAGTTTTAATGTTCACTATAAAACTGATAGGTTATTATTACTGTTTTTATCAATGGTTACTTTTTCGTGGCAAATGAAGTTATACAAAAAATAATTGAGTATTTACATCAAAACACCGACATTGATGTAGTTTGGCTATATGGCTCCCATGCAAAAGGGACAGCTCAGCCTCATAGTGACATTGACTTAGCCATAGCATTTAAAAACTTTGATCTGGAATCGTTCGATAAGCGCCTTAGGCCAAAAGAGCTTGAGCTTGAAATAAGTAATGCACTTAATCTTAACGAACAACTTATTTCGATTGTTGATATAAATATTATTCCAAGTTATTTAGCTTTCAACGTTATTGAATATGGAAAAATAATTATAAGCAATAATAGTGTTAGAGCGATGAAAGAGCAGCAGCGTATATATAGCCAGTTCGAATTTGAAACCATAGCGAGTAAACATGACTGATACCGGAATTACACTTTATTTAAGTGAAGTAACACGCCATATTGACGAATATATGCAAGAACTCGACGAACTCAGTCAAATCGATTCACTTAATAGTAGAGACTACCGAGCTGCAGAGCGATTACTACAGTTAATGACCGAGGTGTGTATTGGTTTATCAAAGCATTGGCTAAAGCAGCACAAAAGTAGTACCAGTAGCAACGCCTATCAAACATTTAGCGAACTTACTAATTTGGGCTTTTTGAGCGAGGCAGAACTACTGTCATGGCGTAAAATTATAGGCTTACGAAATGCTCTTGTTCACGATTACTTAAATATTGACCAAAGTATCGTTAAAACAATCATTAAAAAGCAACACTACACAACTATGCACGCATTTAGTATTAAAGCGATTACAGAGCTAAACAAAGATTCATAGATAAAACCTCACCTACAATAATTAAACCACTGCACTGAACAAAACCGTAGGTGCGATTTTACATCGCGCTTTGTTCTTATAAAAACATTGAGCGAGGTATAAAACCTCACCTACAACAATTCAAACACCTATTCGCCTCACACAATGAGGCGAATAATATGTGTAATTACCTCATTAGGCAATTTTGTAACGTGTACTACGCCCACCTGCGGCGGTTTTTGTTAAAAATCCAAGCGTTTGCAAGTCCGATAAATGGCGTGTTGCGGTTGCACGGCTAACCTTAGCTACCTTTTGATACTGACTCGCACTAATACCCTGTTCAAATTGGCCATCAAGTAACTTATTAAGCACTTTTACTTGCTGCTCACCTAGCTTTGTTTGATCTTTACTTGCCCAGTAATTGGTTTTAAAAATTGTTTGCTCAATATTATTAAGCGTATGGTGTATCGCATTATTAAGCATACATAAAAACCATTTAACCCATTGGGTAATACAAAGCTCTCCACGTTGAGTGGCTTCAAGCACCTCGTAGTAGCTTTTTCTGTCTTCTAAAATAGCCACCGACATAGCGTAAAACCGAATTGACTCAGCATGTTCTTGCGCTAATGCCAGGTCGGTTATAAGGCGTGTAATACGCCCATTACCATCCTCAAGTGGATGTATTGTTACAAACCATAAGTGTGCTATAGCTGCCCGAATAAAAGGGTCTATTTGAGGTTCGTTTTGCGTTTTGTTAAACCAATTAAAAAATAGCGAAAGCTCTTTATTTACTCGCTCTTTAGGAGGCGCCGTAAAATGTAATACCGGTTTATCTAAGCGCCCCGATACCACTTGCATTGGCTCGCCACCACGCAATTGCCCGCCCTCAATTTTAGTAAATAAGCTTTGCTCACCTGCAAATAATAAGCGATGCCAATTAAGCACTCGTTCTAAATTAAGCGGTGAGTGTGTGTTATTTATTGCATCAAGCATAATCTCTGCAAGATTATCGCTTTGCACTGTTGTTGGGTAAGGCTGCTCATTAATATTGAGCTTTTTAGCAAGAGAAGAGCGAACCGAAAATGCATTAAGCTTTTCACCCTCAATCGCACTGGAGTGAATAATATTTGCAAGTAAAGTATCAAGGGCTTGCTGCTTTTGTTGAGCACTTTGCACGCCCATACGCCCTACTAATAAACCTTGATTATATGAAAGATCCCTTAGTAAAGGAGCAAGCGCTGCAGCATCCCACGTAAAGTTTGGCCAGTTTTGCTGTTGCCATATCCACATAGTCTTTAGTCCTAAAGGTAATTAGCTTCAGTCTATGTTATTTATTTGCATCATGCAATGAGGCGAATAACAGGGTTAATTGCCTCATTACTTTTAAGCGCTACATTGAACAGTAATTCACTTTCCTGTGGTAAAAAATGTATTTTTAAGCGAGGTATAAAACCTCACCTACATCATTGCAAACACCGCTCTTAACAAAAGCATAGGTGCGATTTCATATCGTGCTTTGGCTTTTAAATAAGGCCAAGCGCAACACCTGTAGATACCATCTCTCATTTTAAGCTTCAAGGTCGTATTTAACTTTCTTGGAGCTTAAACGCTTCTTGGTTTTTTATTACAC
>NZ_WTKX01000033.1:0-44367 GCF_011378755.1 Pseudoalteromonas sp. Z1A2
GAATAAAAACAACTCAAACTCAGTCACCACTGAACTTGAGTTGCCTTTCACACTGACAACATCTTCACACACAATATAAAGATTCTTGGTTTACATTACGTGGCAATTGTAGGGAATAAAAACAACTCAAACTCGTTCTTTATGGAAGTGAATCCACCGAACTTGAGTTGCCTTTCACACTGACAACATCTTCACACACAATATAAAGATTCTTGGCTTACACTGCGTGGCAATTGTAGGGAATAAAAACAACTCAAACTCAGTCACCACCAAACTTGAGTTGCCTTTCACACTGACAACATCTTCACACACAATATAAAGATTCTTTTAAGCGAGGCTAACTTATGCCTCAAGCTTATGACGAGAGCCTTGCTCTTTGTCTATGGTTAAACTTTAGAGTGTTAGCTCCAATTTGACAAACGAGAAAAATAAACCTAATAGGTGAAAAAAACTAAACTATATACCTTTGTCTAATACATTTAGATTGGATTGCTTTGGAAACTATGATGCGAAGGCGTTTTACAGGCACAAAAAAAGCGCTATAAAGCGCTTTTTAATATTTAAGACAGGCTTAAATAATTTGGTTTTCTTTCCAGGCTTGCTCTTTTGCTAAACGGTTTTTGCGTTTATCACATGGATCATCGCAATCACAGGCTTTATCAATACCAACCGAACCTAAACCACCACAGCTGCTTGCCATAGATTTTTTTTGCACGATCATACCAACGGCCATAGCCGAAACTATCAAAATTAGTAAGCCAAAAGTAAGAAGAAAAAGTGACATTGCTTAGCCCCTATTGATCAGCAATAAATTAAACTCAAATATTTTTGAGCGACTGCTATTATATACCCAAATAACACGGAAATAAACAAGTCAGCACCATACTATAAATAAGGCTTAAATGCTGGGCTTGAGTAGGTAACTAAACCCTCTTTTGATTTACCTATTAAATAAACCGGTAAATCATGTTGTTCAGCATAAGCTTGCGCTTTTTGCATCCCCATTACAGTAAGTGCCGTCGCTAAACCATCTGCCGTCATAGCGCTTGGATGAAGCACAGTTACCGACACTAAGTCGTGCTTAATAGGCATACCTGTTGCTGGATCAATTAAGTGGGTATAGATCTCGCCATCCATTTTATAAAAAATACGGTAATCACCCGATGTCGCTATACCACTTGTACCTGGCGATAAGACACGGTGTACCTTACGCTCTCCAGGTTGCGCATCTGGTTGCTCAATCGCGATTTTCCAATCCTGATTATTTGGCTTTTCACCTGCTATACGCAGCTCACCACCAATCTCAACCATGTAATTAGTAATGTCGTGGCTTTCTAATAACTGGGCAACTTTATCAATACCATAGCCCTTAGCTGTTGCCGAAAAAGAAAGCTCCAGTCCATTAACTGTTTTAGCCAGTCCTTGCTCATTTAAGATAAGTTTATCAATGCCTATTTTTTCAACCATACTTGCAAGCTCTTCATCACTTGGGCGATTAGTTGGTTTTTTATCAGGCCCAAAGCCCCATAAATCAATTAAAGGCCCCATTGTTACGTCGAGTGTTTTAGTCGATTCACCCAAGCGAATAGACTCGCTTATAACAGCCCTAAAATCTTCGCTAATTGGCATGACTTGATTTGCAGGTAATCTGTTAAATGTATTTATTTCAGAGTCTTCTATGTAAGTAGACATAGATTGGTTCACATCTTTTAAAACAGCGTCTATTTGCAGCTGTAGTTGTGAAGCCGATAGCTGGGCTTGCTCATCATAATATTTAATATGATAAGTGGTACCCATAGTCTTACCTTCTAAAAAGGTTTCTTTTAACTCTGGCTTTTCACCACACCCAGACAATAATACAGTCAGTGTAATTAGTAAAAAGGCCATTATGCCCTGTGAAGTACTTACTCGATTCATAACAGCTCTACTTAATAGATTGATAAAATTAAAGAATAAAAAAAGCCTCGTAACACAAGTGCTACGAGGCTGGTATTTTAACCAAAACTAAACTGTTTTGGTATTAGTGTTAGCCACCGAAGTCATCTAGTAAGATATTTTCGTCTTCAACACCTAAATCTTTAAGCATAGTAATAACTGCCGCATTCATCATTGGAGGACCACACATGTAGTACTCACAATCTTCAGGCGCTTCGTGATCTTTAAGATAGTTCTCAAATAACACGTTATGGATAAAGCCAGTATAGCCTTCCCAGTTATCTTCAGGCTGTGGATCTGAAAGTGCTGTATGCCATACGAAGTTAGGATTTTCAGCGGCTAGGCCGTCAAAATCTTCTACGTAGAACATTTCACGCTCAGAACGTGCACCATACCAAAAACTCATCTTACGTTTAGAGTTCAAACGTTTAAGTTGGTCAAAGATATGAGAACGCATTGGCGCCATACCAGCACCACCACCAACAAATACCATTTCTGCGTCAGTGTCTTTAGCAAAGAACTCACCAAATGGGCCCGAAATAGTTACCTTGTCGCCTTCTTTAAGTGACCAAATGTACGAAGACATTTTACCACATGGCAAGCTAAGGTTTCTTGGAGGTGGAGCAGCAATACGCACGTTAAGCATAATGATGCCTTCTTCTTCTGGGTAGTTAGCCATTGAGTAAGCACGAATTGTTTCTTCGTCTACTTTTGACTCCAGATCGAAGAAACCAAAATGGTTCCAGTCGCCACGATACTCTTCAGGAACATCGAAATCTGCATATTTAACATGGTGAGGTGGAGCTTCGATTTGGATGTAACCACCCGCACGAAACGGCACTGACTCGCCATCTGGAATTTGCAGCTTAAGTTCTTTGATGAACGTTGCTTTGTTATCATTAGAGATAACTTCACAATCCCATTTCTTAACACCGAAAATTGACTCTTCAAGTTCAATTTCCATGTCATTTTTAACATTTACCTGACACGCTAAACGACAGCCTTCACGGGCTTCACCTTTAGATATGTGATCAAGCTCAGTTGGCAGAATATCACCACCACCTTCTTTAATGTGTACACGACACTGACCACAAGAGCCACCGCCACCACAAGCAGATGATACAAATATACCTGACTCAGATAGTGCGCCTAAAAGCTTACTACCTGCTGATGTTTTAATGGCTTTATCTGGGTCGCCATTAATGCCGATGATAATATCGCCACTTGCAACTAACTGAGATTTAGCACCAATGATGACTAAAACCAGTAGTACAACGATAGCGATAAAAACACCAACGCCTAAGAAAATCTGATAATCCATGATTTATCCTCGCTACCTTTACAGTGAAATACCAGAGAATGACATAAAGCCAAGTCCCATTAAACCAACAGTGATGAAGGTAATACCTAAACCACGTAAGCCGTCAGGTACGTCTGAGTATTTCAGTTTCTCACGGATACCTGCAAGTAATGTAATTGCAAGTGCCCAACCAACACCAGCGCCAATACCATAAACAACAGACTCGCCGAAGTTATAGTTACGCTCAACCATGAATGATACCGCACCAAATATTGCACAGTTAACTGTGATAAGTGGTAAGAAGATACCTAACGCGTTGTATAGTGCAGGGAAAAACTTATCTAACGCCATTTCAAGAATTTGCACAAGTGCTGCAATAACACCAATGAAAGTTAAGAAACGTAAAAAGCTAAGATCTGCATCTGGGTAACCTAACCAAGTTAGTGAACCAGGTGCAAGTACCGCATGATAAACCAAGTTGTTTACAGGTACAGAAATACCCAATACAACTATAACCGCTATACCTAGGCCAATTGATGTAGTTACTTTTTTAGATACCGCTAAAAAAGTACACATGCCTAAGAAGAATGACAACGCTAAGTTCTCAATAAAAACGGCTTTTACAAATAAACTAATATAATGTTCCACTATTTGCCCCTTACGCTTTAGCTTCTACTTGGTCTTTCTTATAAGTACGCAGTACCCATATGAATAAACCAATGATGAAGAATGCACTCGGTGGTAAGATCAATAGACCCATAGGCTGATACCAACCGCCATCTTGTACTAATGGGATAATATCAACACCGAATAGTGAACCCTTACCAAATAGCTCACGAATGAAACCAACAGTAAGTAGTACTACAGAGTAACCTAAGCCGTTACCAATACCGTCAAGGAATGACATAAGTGGTGGCGACTTCATCGCGTATGCTTCAGCACGACCCATTACGATACAGTTAGTAATGATTAGACCAACGAATACAGAAAGCTCTTTTGCAGTAGCATAAGAAAATGCCTGTAATACTTGGTCAACAACGATTACCAATGATGCGATAATTGTCATTTGTACGATGATACGTACAGATGATGGGATCTGGTTACGAATAAGCGAGATAAAGAAGCTCGAAAACGCAGTTACAAGTGTCAATGCGATTGACATAATTAACGCATTTTTTAAGCTAGACGTTACCGCTAGCGCAGAACAAATACCAAGTACTTGTAGTGCGATTGGGTTGTTAGCTAAAACCGGACCGAATAGGACCGCCTTCATTTCTTTAGTATCAGCCATTATTTCAATGCTCCTTTACGTACTTTCGCAAGGAAAGGGCCAAAGCCATTTTCGCCAGTCCAAAAGTCAACTGCATGATCAACACCGTTAGACGTTAATGTAGCACCTGAAAGACCATCGATCTTATGCTCATCATTGCCCGCAGTACCTTTAACAATTTGAATTGGAAGTTCTTTACCTTCCCATGTAGCAGTCCACTGTGGATTTTGGATTTCGCCACCAAGACCTGGGGTTTCATTATGCTTGTAAAAGATAATGCCCTTAACTGTTTCACCATCGCTTTCAAGCGAGATAAAACCGTACATCAAGCCCCATAAGCCGTAGCCTTGGATAGGAAGAATGATTGCATCAACTGAGCCATCTTCTTTTTTAGAGATATACACCGGTGACTCTTTAGTCACACGTTGAATACCAGCAATATCTTTAACGCCTTTCTCTTGAAGAGAAACACTTAGCGCTGCATCATATTTGCTTTTTTCAAAGTCAAAGATTGTTGGGTCTGTATCTACAAACTCACCTGTAGTCATGTTTACAACGCGCGCTTCGATTTTTGCATCAAATGTTTCAAGAACATTTTCAACTTTGTCGATGCCCGCAGCAGCTAAGATATTGCTTTGAATATCTTTGTTTTTATTAGCTTGCTGTAAAGGACGAAGCTGTACAGAAGCAAACGATACAATGATTGCACACACTAAACATAGTGCTACAACAACTGATAACGTTTTGCCGATTGATTCGTTATTACTAGACATTACGTGCCAACCTCCGCTTAATATTAGCCTGCACTACAAAGTGATCGAACAGTGGAGCGAACAAGTTAGCAAATAAGATTGCTAGCATCATGCCTTCTGGGAAAGCAGGATTCACAACACGTATCATAACCACCATAAAGCCAATTAATAGACCATATGCTAATTTACCTTTGTCAGTAAATGCAGCTGATACAGGGTCAGTAGCCATAAAGAACATACCAAACGCAAAGCCACCAAGTACAAAATGCCAATACCAAGGCATTGCAAATACAGGGTTAGTTTCTGAGCCAACAGCATTTAATAAAAATGCAGTTGCTACCATACCTAGGAATACACCTAGTACAATGCGCCAAGAAGCGATACGAACGTAAATTAAGAACAAACCACCTACTAATAATGCAAGTGTAGATGTTTCACCTACAGAACCTTGAATGAAACCATAAAACGCATTCCACCATAATTCCATGTTTGCAAAGTCAAGTGTGCCAGCAAATGCTTGGCCTAGCATAGTTGCACCAGAGAAAGAATCTACTGCTGTCCATACTGTGTCACCTGAGATTTGAGCTGGGTATGCAAAGAATAAAAATGCACGACCGGCTAAAGCAGGGTTTAAGAAGTTACGGCCAGTACCACCAAAGATTTCTTTAGCGATTACCACACCAAACGTAATACCTAACGCAACTTGCCATAAAGGAATAGTTGCTGGCAAAATAAGTGCGAATAATACAGAAGTAACGAAGAAACCTTCGTTAATTTCATGCTTACGCACTGAAGCAAATATAACTTCCCAGAAACCACCTACTGCAAATGTTACAGCGTAGATAGGTAAGAAGAAACATGCTCCATAGAACATCTTAGCGCCCCAGCCTGCATCAGCGGTTAACTCGCCACCGAATAACTGGAACAAACCAACTTGCCACGTGTTTGCTAGTTCAAAACCTTGTGCTAAAGCACCAGCGGCCTGATGACCGATATTGAACATACCAAAAAACATAGCTGGGAACGTCGCCATCCACACTAAAATCATCATACGTTTTAGGTCGATGTTATCGCGTACGTGTGTCGCGCCTTTATTTACGTAGCCTGGTGTATAAAAAATAGTTGCAGCTGCTTCATACAGTGCATAAAACTTTTCATATTTACCACCGGCTTCAAAATTCGGCTCGATATCTTCTAGATATTTTTTTAAACCCATCTCTCTAGCCTTCCTTCTCGATCGTAGTTAAGCAATCGCGTAGGATAGAACCATACTCGTATTTGCCTGGACAAACGAAGGTACATAACGCTAAATCTTCTTCATCAAGTTCAAGCGCGCCCAATGAAATTGCACTGTCTAAATCACGTGCAATTAAGTCACGTAATAATAGAGTAGGCAAAATATCTAACGGCATTACGCGCTCGTAGCTACCAATTGGTACCATGGCACGTTTTGAACCACCTGTTGACGTTGTCATTTTAAATAAACGACTTGGTGCAAGGTGAGAAAGGAATGTACGCGTTACAGAGAATTTATCACTACCTGGTGCAATCCAGCCAAACAATTCTTTTTCGCGACCTTCAAGTAAAACAGATACTTGAACGTGGTAACGACCTAAGAATGCATGAACACCGTTTGAAATAGAACCCGATAGAACAGAACCAGAAATAACGCGGTTATCTCCGTCTTCTAACTCACCAGCCACTAAATCATCCAATGAAGCACCTAATTGTGTTTTCACTAAACGTGGGTTTTTAACGCGAGGACCTGCAAGCGAAATAACACGATTTGTGTAAATTTCACCAGTAAGGAATAAGTGACCATACGCAATAACGTCTTGGTAACCAATATGCCAAACTTGTTTGCTAACAGAAACTGCATCAAGATGATGGATATGAGTGCCAACGAGGCCAGCCGGATGCACACCACCAAACTCATGTACTTCTACTTGAGCTATAGATGAGCTAGGAACTTGGCTGCCTGCTTTTTTACACACAAATACTTTGCCATCGGTCAAACGCGAAACAACTGCAAGACCCGCTTCAAATGCTTGCGCATTTTCTGCAATAATTACTGCAGGATCTGCAGCTAATGGGTTTGTGTCGATTGCGGTCACAAAAATAGAACTAGGATTTGCATCCACAGCCGCTACTTTGCTGAATGGGCGAACACGAAGTGCTGTCCATTGACCAGACTGGATAAGTACTTCTTTGGCTTTTTCGCGCTCTAAGCTCGGAAGCTCGTCTGCTTTGAAAGAGTCAAAGGTGATTTGCTCACTGCCTGCTACTTCAATAACAACAGATTGCAGCACACGTTTAGCACCACGATTTATTTCTTTTACTGTACCAGAAGCTGGAGCAGTAAATAGGACGCCTGGGTTCTTTTTATCTTCAAAAAGTACCTGGCCTTTTTTGACTTGGTCATCCACACGAACATGCATGGTTGGACGCATACCGATAAACTCTTCGCCAAGCACAGCTACACGTTTGACAGCAGAACCGTCATGTATAACTTGCTGTGGCGCGCCCTCTAAGGGTAAATCCAGACCTTTTTTTATGTTGATCATACGCACTTGCATTACATTAAAGGAAAGAAACTGAAAAATCGTATCAACCACGTCGCCATTTGAGTTATTCCAAGTTATATCAAGGTACAAAAGAGCAGCTTGCTAGAGATATCAAACAAGCAACGTAGTAAAACTCATCACATATTGTCGAGATTTTAACATCATTTTAGATGACTATGCGAGTGTATTTATGAAAATTATACGACAGAAACACTTATTTAGTTTTGTTAAGTGAATTAAATAAAAATCAAGCTAGACCAAAGTGGTAGCCTAAGCAATTATCATTCCTGATTTCATCGTAAATTCAACAAATCGCATAATACAAAAAAAGCCGCGATAGCGGCTTTTATAACTAGGGCCTGTTGACCTTTCAGGATTAAAATTTGTTCAATCTAGGGGCTATTTAATCGCGGCGTGAGGTTTGTAACCTAGTGGGCTAAGTAAAAACCAAGCAACAAAGAGTAAATAGCCCCTAGGCAGAACCCTTTGGGCAGCGCATGTTTGGCATTTATTCCACGTCATCGCCCATTTATGGGGAATAACCACACTACATAGGCTCTGTCTTGCCTAAATACCAAACAGGCTGCTGCAAATTTAACCTCGAAAGATAAACAGGCCCTAAGTTCTGTTAGTCAATCATATTGGCAATTGGCTTAACTGAATCTACATCTTGATCGTAGTCAACACTATCTATACCAAAACCAAATAAGCGTAAAAACTCATTATGGTAACCAACATAATCTGTTAGCTCATCAATGCTGCTCGTATCTACTTTATCCCAAACAGCTTGCACGCGAGCTTGTACATCGTCTTCTAGCTCTTTGTAGTTTTGGAATAAATGTCCACCGTCGTCAAAGCGAGGAGATTCACCATACAAGTTTTCACTAAATAAAGCGTGAATTTGCTCAATAGTGCCTTCGTATGTGCCATCTGCTTTCATAACTTTAAATAAAGCAGAGATATATAACGGCATAATAGGAATAGCAGAACTTGCTTGCGTTACCACAGCATTAAGTGATGAAACATATGCCTCACCATTTAAATCTTTTGTTGATTCTTTAATAGCAGCGGTTGCACGGTCTAAATCTTCTTTAGCCTTACCAATAGTAGCGTGTCCGTATATTGGCCATGTTAGCTCTTTACCAATATAAGTGTACGCAGTCGTTTTAAAGTTATCGGCTAATACATCCGCTTCTTTTAATGCGTCAATCCACATTTCCCAATCTTCACCGCCCATTACTTTAATGGTGTTGTCGATATCGTCTTGGTTTGCAGCTTCAACAGTAATTTCATCAATTTCACGCTTTGATGTATTTAAGTTTTTAGTAGTAACGGCACTGCCAATTGGTTTAAGCGTAGATGAGTAAACTTCGCCCGTATTTGGGTCTGTACGACGAGGAGACGCTAAGCTGTAAATAATACAATCTACTTTGCCCAAATCTGCTTTAATAGTGTCGATTGCTTTTTGTTTAATTTCGTTAGAAAACGCATCGCCATTAATATTTTTAGACCAAAGGCCTGCTTCGTCTGCTGCATCTTGAAAAGCAGCGGTATTGTACCAACCAGCAGAGCCTGTTTTGCGTTCTGTACCTTCTTTTTCAAAGAAAATACCTAATGTTTTAGCACCACCACCAAACGCTGCTGTAATGCGCGAAGCCAAGCCGTAGCCTGTTGATGCGCCAATAACTAATACATTTTTTGGTGCATTTTTTAATGCGCCTTGTTGTTTTACATAGTTAATTTGTTCTTGAACATGCTCTGCACAACCAGCTGGATGTGCGTTTGTGCAGATAAATCCACGAATTTTAGGCTTAATGACCATTGATCATCCTATATCTTTTACAATAAAAATTAGCGCTAGTTTAAAGGCTAATACTAAAAACACTGATCTGATCAGTTAACCACAAGTGTAACAATCAAATCGCTATTAATTATTTAAGCTAATTTAGAGCCGCCCATACAATTAGGTGAATCAGGTGCCTCGCCGCCCTGCTCTGTATACTCATCGGGTGTATATGTATGAATTGCGAGTGCATGAATATGATTTGCTAATTCATCTTTTAGAATTTCATTAATTTCACGATGGCGCTGCAATAAACGTTTACCTGTAAAACCTTCGCTAACCACTATTACTTTAAAGTGTGATTCAGTGCCCGCACTGTGCATATGGCTTTCGTTAATTACGTTTAAATGTTTACACGCAATAGCGTTGCTTATTTTTTCTTGGATCTGTTGCTGCATTGACATAAAAGACCGTTTTAATTAGCTAATTTATACACTTACTATAACAATTTAACGCAGCGCTTGGCTAACTAAATTGCTTTTGTTTAATGTCCTTAATAAATCGGTAAGTTAAACTTATTCGAGGATGTGCAAGCGTTGTTTGTTTAGGTATTGCATGTTGATAATCTCGCTGGCTATGTCCATTCATTATTAAACAGCTGCCACTTTGTAATTTTAAGTCGGTTACTTTATTGCTCGCCTTGTGCTTTAACTTTAGAACCCGATCAGCTCCTAGCGAGACACACACAATTGTTGGTTTATCACCAAGCTCTATTTCATCATCACTGTGCCAGCCCATCGTATCATTACCATCTCGGTAATAATTAACGAGTAATGAGTTTAGAGGCTGATTTAAGTGCGCCTCTAAACGCCTTCTCATATTAAGTAACAATTCATCCCATGGCTCTACTATTTGCTTACTACTTGAATAGCCGTATTCAATATTCAAATCGCTCATGAAGCATTGTAGCCGTGGAATAGGCCCCGTTTTACCATAAACAGTTACATCGGGTTGCTGCCAACGTAGGTTTTTTTGCAAATAATAAAATAGATCGAGGCTTTTTTGTGCACTAAGTGCCCTACTTTGATAAGAAAAGCCATTTGGTAACTGTTGGGGGTTGGCGTTTTGCCGTTGCATGTTAGAATTTACCTACATTAGATTACTGATCAACGAACCATTATGACGACGCAAGCCCAGCTAGGCGATAAAACCTTTACTCTTGAACGCTTTCCTTTGGATCAAAAAAACCGCAGCTTACAAGCGTGGGATTCGGCAGATGAGTACCTTATCAATTATGTTAACGAACATCACCCTGATTGTCGCTCATTGCTTATTTTAAACGATAGCTTTGGTGCGCTTGCTTGTTATTTTAATAAGTTAACGGTTTGTTCAGTTAACGATTCTTATATTAGCCACCAAGCTGCGGCTTATAACTTACAAGAAAACAAGCTGCCTACAGCAGAGTTTACGCAAGTAGATAGTTTGTCGGCATTACCGCAGGATGTTGATTTAGTACTTATTAAAATCCCTCGTAATTTAGGTTTTTTACAGTTTCAGTTAAGTGAGCTCAGTGAAGTCCTTGCACCTGGTACGCCAGTAATTGCTGCAGGTAAAACAAAAGAAATTCATAACTCAACAATAAAATCATTTGAGCAATTTATTGGTGAAACAAAAACTAGCCTAGCAGTTAAAAAATCACGTCTAATATTAAGCAATGCTAAAGGCGGATATAAAGCAGCAGACTTCCCTGTAACGTGGGAGCTTGAAGGTACTGAGTTTAATATAACAAACCATGCAAATGTGTTTTCGCGTGATTCGTTAGATATTGGTGCACGCTTCTTTTTTAACTACTTACCAGAAACACCAAAAGCTAAAAGCATTATTGATTTAGGCTGTGGTAACGGGGTTGTTGGATTAATGACGCTTGCTCGTTGCCCTAATGCATCAGTTACTTTTGTTGATGAGTCTTACATGGCAGTAGAGTCGGCTCGGTTAAATGTAGAAATTAACCTAGGCGATAAGTTTGATAACTGCGAGTTCATCGAAAACGACTGTTTAACAGGCTTTGAAAGAGACAGTGTAGATATGGTGCTTTGTAACCCTCCATTTCACCAAGCTCAGGCCGTTACCGACCATATTGCTTGGCAAATGTTTAAACAAGCAAAAGATACTTTAAAAGAAGGCGGCGAGCTGCGTATTATTGGTAATCGTCATTTAGATTATCATGATAAATTAAACCGTATGTTTGGCAACTGTAAGTTGCTAGGTTCAAACAAAAAGTTTGTCGTTTTAAGTGCAACAAAAAATAGTGGAATGCTATAAATGAAATTAACAAACATTATAATTGGGTATTGTGTATTACTGATACTTGCTGGCTGCGCGAATCAGCCTAGCCAAGTAATACTTAACCCAGTTTATAAAAATGGTCAAATTAGCACTATAAATAGTAGCTTAAGTACTAGTGTAATTGATTTACGTGGCGATACATCAACACTTAAACTTATTGAGTCAGACAAAACTAAAACCTTTGCAAGCCAAGGTATTACCAGCTCTATTAAAAGTGTGTTAGACAGCGCCCTAAGCCGCAATGGAGCCAGTATTTCTAACTTAGCAACGGTTCGCTTTGAAGTAGATATTCATGCATTGCAAGCTGTTGTAACCGAAAAGCTAGTGAGCCATACCAGCGAAGCCCACATAGAACTTGGCGTGCGTGTTATTCGCGCCTCAAGTAACTTTAGTAAAGTGTATAGAGGTAGTGCTAATTTAGAAGGCCCATTTAGTCATGAGCAAGCAAAAATAGAAGGTCAACTCAATAAGTTGACTGAGCAAGTTATTACCCGCATTGTATCTGACCCTGAATTAATAGAATTTTTAGAAGGTTAACTATGAAACGACTTTTTTTAATCTGCTTAGGCTTATTCTTTAGTGTAAGTAGCTTAGCAGCCCAAGAAGGCCGCTTTGTGCAAAAGGACAACATTTTTCCACGCGTAGAAATTGTAACGTCAATGGGTAGCATCGTGGTTGAGCTGGATCGCTCTAAAGCGCCCATCACAGTCAATAATTTTTTAACTTACGTGTCAGACAAAAGTTATCAAGGCAGCGTTTTTCACCGTATTGAGCGCGATGTAGAAAATGATCGCGACTTTGTTATTCAAGGTGGCGGTTACGATAAAGACTATGATGGCCTACATGAAAATGACCCTATTTTTAATGAAAGCGGCAACGGTTTAAAAAACGATATGTATAGCATTGCTATGGCCTATCAAGATAGACAACCGCACTCAGGAACTCGCCAATTCTTTTTTAATATGGATAATAACGATCACTTAAATCCAGGGAAAGATTGGGGCTTTGCAGTATTTGGTAGCGTAATGGATGGTTACGACACGCTTGATAAAATTATGACTGTTGAAACCGGTTTTAATGAGAAAATTGGCTACGATTTCGTACCTAAAAAACCTGTTGTCATCTTAAATATTAAAGTACTTGAACAAGTCCCACTATAATTTTTTAAGAGCAGCCTAGCTGCTCTGCATCAAAGCCAATGAAGGCCCTATGAGCAAATCTCTCTCTATTAGCGAATATTTTTCTTACTTTAAAGACAAACGCTTAATCCACATTTTCATATTTGGTATGAGTAGCGGTTTTCCGTGGGTTTTAATTGGCTCTGTTATGTCTGCTTGGCTAAAAGATGAGGGGCTAAGTCGCAGTATGATAGGCCTATTTGGCATTGTATTTGGCGCTTACAGCATAAACTTTTTGTGGTCACCACTCATTGACCGTACAAAACTTCCTATTTTATATAAATGGCTAGGCCAGCGTCGCAGTTGGATACTATTTTGCCAAAGTTTTATTTTTATTGGCACCTTGCTATTAGCAGGGCTTGATTTAAAAGCTAATTTGGCAATTGTTGCTGCGATTTGTTTATTAATCGCCATTGCTTCGGCTACTCAAGACATTGCTATTGATGCCTTTAGAATAGACACCCTAAGCGAAAGCGAATCACACAAAGCAACCGCTGCAGCCGCAATGGCAACTTCGGGTTGGTGGACAGGTTATGCACTTTTAGGCGCCATTCCATTTTACATGGCCGATATACCCTCGCTCGACTGGCCACAAATTTATTACTTTTTAGCTGCCGTAATGCTGCTGTTAATGAGTGGAGCACTGTTTGCAAAAGAGCCCGAAACTAACCGCGAAGCAGTACATGCTGAACTTGAGCGTGTGTACCTTGAAAAACTGTCCTCTACAAAACAAACTCCTTTAACAAAAACTGTTGCGTGGCTTGCGGTAACCGTTATTGATCCCTTTAGAGCTTTTTTTAATAAAAATGGCGTTAAAACAGCACTAGCATTACTTGCGTTTATTTTCTTATTTAAAATAGGCGAAGCGTTTTTAGGGCGCATGTCGATTGTGTTTTATAAAGAAATTGGTTTTAGCAATAGCGATATAGCTACATTTTCGAAGGTAGGTACAGCGGTACTTACAATCATATTTACCTTTGTTGGCAGTTTATTTAATCAAAAATATGGCATTGTTAAGGGTTTATTTGTAAGTGGTATTGCAATGGCTGCTTCAAACTTAGCCTTTTCGTGGATTGCTTTAGCTGGCCCTGACCTAAGGCTGTATGCCTTTGCTATTGTTATTGATGGCTTTACGCAAGCGTGGTCGTTGGTCGCTATGGTGGCCTTTATATCGATGTTATGCGATAGAGCATTTAGTGCAACGCACTATGCATTACTGGCGTCATTAGGGAATTTAGGACGAACATTGCTTTCAAGCTACAGTGGTGTAGTAATTGATGATTGGTTAATGGGAAATTGGTCGCTGTTCTTTATTTTAACAGCCTTAATGGTTTTACCTTCGTTGATATTTTTATATCTGATTAGGCATAAGTTGTATGAGCTTGAGAAGAATTACCACAAAAATATTTAATGCATCCCTGCATTAACATATTGCTTAGCACTATCAAGTGCCCCTTAAAGTGTACTAAGCAATTATTGAGTTAATCTACTTTTAGCAAGCTAAGTGCTTCATGTGGATCAACTTCTAGAGCTGTACAATAGCGAACAAACTCAATGACATCTAAACGGCGTTCTTGATTTTCAATCTTGCCGATAAATGAATGAGGCGTTCCAAGCACTTGTGCTAGGCTTCGCATTGTATGACCCTTTTCATGGCGCTTGGTTTTAAGCCACTTTGTTAGCTTTGCATTTTCTTCAGAAGAAACTGTTTTGCCCATCATTTTACATCTCCTACTAGATGATTTGACGTACCCATTAAAGCAGTAGTTTCCATCAATAGCCGTAGGCAGGTAAGCAGTCATACTTTCAATAGCAAGCTATTGCTTAATAAAGCATGTGTTGCTACTCACTCCACCAACACAGCTAAAAACTACGCTAATAATATGGTAAAGATTTGTTTTTATTGAGAATGAAATTTTGCCCGTCTCATTCTTGGATACATTATATACTATTAACACTTTGGTTAAATAATTAATTACATACTCGGTACAAAATCAACCTGAACGAACATTTATAAACACTGAATATTTGACCTAAGTTATCAGAAAATATTAAAAAAATAATATTACCTTCATAAAACAGCTTAAAAATATTTATAACATATTTGTTCCTTTTTAATGTTACACGTTTATTATTAAGCAATAATTTGCACTAAAAAGGCCAAGTAATGTTCAGACTTCTTTTTTTATTACCTATCGTGTTGTGTTTAGGTTGGTACTTTTTTTTGCGCCACAACGGCGTACCAATTAAACAAGGTAAAAAAGGCTTTATGTATATTTTAGCGTTTTCAGCCTTTGTACTCGGCTTTTTTGTATTGATAATGCAAATTACCGAATACGCACCAACTGATTTATAGGCATTAAAAAAGCCGCAAAAGCGGCTTTATTCTATTTAGCGTTTGGCTGTTAAACGCTAAAGCTTGCACCACAACCACAGGTTGTTGTTGCATTTGGATTAGATACAAAAAAGCGTGCACCTTCTAATCCTTCAGTGTAATCAACCTCACCATCAACCAAATATTGAATGCTCATTGGATCAATAACGAGTGTTACACCATTTTTTACAATTTCTAAATCGCCAGGATTCGCTTTTTCATCAAAAGTAAAACCATATTGAAAACCAGAACAACCACCGCCTGTTACATAAACACGCAGTTTTAAGTCTGGGTTTTCTTCTTCGTCGATTAACTGTTTAACACGAACAGCAGCCGCATCGCTGAACTTAATTGGTAATTCTTCAGACATTTTAAAACCCTCAATATCGCAATGGCGTGATTATCTAATACCCGAGTGTTTTAATCAAGTATAGTAAAACAACTCTTTCCTCTAAGTTATATCTATAAATTAGTAAAAAAGTGGCCAAACATTAACTAGCTAAAATAATACTTAAGCAAACTAAAAGCGACCTTTATACGCTATAAACTCATTAAATATTTTAGTTATAGGCAATAGGTCTTAATCTTCACTGCAAATTGTTAATATAAGTTACGAAAATTTCAAAATCACAAGGACTTAGCTAAACTCTTTTGCTAAAATGCTGCTGAAAAATACAGCGAGGAATTATGCATGTGGCTTGAGCAACTCAGGCGTCGGCTGGCAAAACCTAAAACATCTGTACAATTATGCTTATTAGGCGTAGTTGCCGGATTAATTGCTGCATTTTTTATTATTTTATTTCGCTTAACCATTCTGTTTTTCCAAAGCTTATTTTTAGAAACACCTGACGACTTTACTACCCTACCAACACTTGAACGTGTACTAATGCCTTTAGTTGCTGCATTACTAATAGCCACGTTTGCTGCCTTTACTGGGTTTAAACATTACCGCTTGGGTATCCCCTTTGTTATACACAGAATTAAACGTCACTACGGGCAAATGCCTTTATACAATACGGTTAATCAATTTGTTGGTGGCGCACTTGCTCTCATTAGCGGTTTTTCAGTTGGCCGAGAAGGGCCTTCCGTGCATATGGGCGCAACGGGGGCGAGTATTTTGGCAGATAAGCTGCATTTACCGCATAATGCCATGCGTACTCTAAGTGGTTGTGGAGTAGCGGCAGGTATAGCCGCGTCGTTTAATACTCCACTTGCAGCCGTTATTTTTGTAATGGAAGTGGTACTTCGTGAATATAAAGTACATATATTTGTACCTATCATGCTTGCCGCTGTTACTGGCGCACTGGCCACACAGTTTGTTTTTGGTGAAGGCTCAGAGCTTGCGCTCATTACCATAGCGCCATTGAGTGGTTGGCATTACCCTTATTTAATATTATGCGGCATGGCGCTGGGTGCAATTGCATTTAGCTTTAATCAAAACTTAATGCTAATTATTAAAACATTTAAACCTTTAAGTATGTTCCCTCGTTTATTAATTGCAGGGTGCATTGCCAGCTTAATAGCTTACGCAGTGCCTCATGCTATGGGCTCTGGTATGAGCGCAATAACTATCGCGGTTGAATCTCCTGATGACGTAAAGCTACTCACAACTATTTTAATCGCTAAACTACTTGCTACATTGTTTGCTATCGGTTTGGGTATTCCGGGCGGTTTAATTGGTCCGGTAATTGGACTTGGCGTATTAATTGGTACATTAATGGCTTTTTTTGCTCAGTTTATTAGTCCTGGCACTGATATAGCGGGTACTTATGGAGTTTTAGGTATGGCCGGATTAATGGCCGCCACATTGCATGCACCACTAGCTGCTTTAACAACGGTCATGGAGCTTACATCGTCACCTGAAATAATTGTTCCAGCTATGCTTGTGATCACCACGGCCTATGTAACAGCATTACAGTTTTTTGGAAATCGCTCCATATTTTTGCAGCAACTAGATTTTCAGGGATTACCGTACCATGTATCTCCCGCTACCGAAGCATTACAAAAAGTGGGGATAATGGATGATATGGATGAAGACTTTAAATTGCTTTATTCTGACGACAAAGTGCAAATAAAAAGCACATTAGATGCCATGGATAGCCAAACTCCGTTAATTGTTTTTGACGAAGAAAATGGCTATCGTCTCGCTGAATACGATTTAACGCTAATGTCTAATGAAACAATAAATATAAATTATATTAGCTTGCAGGGCATCAGTAGTCAGGCCACCCTAGCCGATGCTTTCGATATCCTAAAAGATAAAAGAAGTGGCGCGCTTTACGTTTATAACCTTTTAGATAATCAACAAATTATGGGGCTATTACGCTGGGATCAAATTCATCATATTTTAACCATTCGTAACAGCTTACTTTAAACAATAAGGACTATTATGAGCGCATTATTGATTTATAAAACACTCCACATATTTTTTATGATTGCGTGGTTTGCCGGTATTTTTTACTTGCCTCGATTATTTGTATATCACGCTATGAGCGAGGAAAGATCATGCAACTCTATGTTAAAAGTTATGGAGCGCAGACTACTTTATTTCGTTACCCCATTTGCTGTATTAACCGCTGTATTTGGTGTATTGACCATTGTTGAATATGGTCGTGATTGGTTTAGATACAGTATGTGGTTGCACTATAAGCTAGTGCTGGTGATCATATTATATATATACCACGGCTACTGTTTTAAGTTATTAAATGACTTTAAACATGACCGCAACACTAAGACAGACCGCTTTTACCGTATTTTTAATGAGCTCCCAGTTATTGCGTTGCTCATCATAGTGGCACTTGCGGTAATAAAACCTAATTTATAAGCTTTGCGGCGCATGTTAAACTTCGCTGCAATTTACAATACTTGCTTTAACACGCGCGATTGCGTGCTCCATTTATGGATTATCGCGCCCATTTGACTGATTAGGAATAACCCCATGTTAAGTTTCCAAGGTGAGCATATACTGTCTGTAAATCAGCTAGACAGAGACTGCATTGAACGTATTTTTGCAGTAGCAAAAAAAATGGAGCCTTATGCTAAAAAGCAAAAGCAAACTACGGTGCTAGAAGGCGCTATTTTAGCTAATTTGTTTTTTGAACCGAGCACTCGTACACGAGTTAGCTTTGGCACCGCCTTTAACTTACTTGGCGGTGGCGTACGTGAAACTACAGGTATGCAAAGTTCAGCCCTTGCTAAAGGTGAGTCTCTTTACGATACCGCCCGCGTTATTTCAGCTTATGCTGACGCTGTTGCTATGCGCCATCCTGATGCAGGCTCAGTTAGTGAATTTGCTGACGGCTGTACTGTGCCGGTTATTAATGGCGGCGACGGCCCAAATGAGCACCCTACTCAAGCATTACTTGACTTATTAACCATTGAGCGCGAATTACATCGTTTTGGTCAAAATATTGATGGTATGCATATAGCGCTTGTGGGCGATTTAAAGTATGGCCGCACAGTGCATTCTTTATCTAAACTATTGTGCCATTATAAAAATGTAAAGTTTTCGATGGTCGCGCCTGACGGCTTACAAATGCCAACAAGCATTTTAGATGCAGTAGAAAATGCTGGCCATAAAATTGAGCTAGTAAATAAGATGGAAGGCAATTTAGCAGCCGATATTGTTTACCAAACACGTATTCAAGAAGAGCGTTTTCCATCGCAAGAAGAAGCAAATAAATACCGTGGCGGTTTTAGGATTAGCCAATCTATTTACAGCGCTCACTGTAAGCCTAACTCTGTATTAATGCATCCTCTTCCACGTGACAGTCGCTTAGAAGCCAACGAGCTTGATAACGACTTAAACAGTAACGACAATTTAGCAATATTCCGCCAAGTACAAAATGGCGTATTAATTCGTATGGCACTGTTTGCTTTAACACTCGGCGTAGAAAACAAAGTCGATAAGTATGAAGTAGACGTACCTTGGTTTAGCCGCAAACGCGACAGCTAACCCTCTTTTAAGTGACAATTTATAGGATTTTTCATGACAATTAGCCAAGACTTATTTGAACGCGCCCAAGCTTCTATTCCTGGTGGCGTAAACTCACCAGTTCGTGCTTTTAATGGTGTAGGCGGTACGCCACTATTCATTACAAAAGCAGAAGGCGCGTTTACATTTGATGCCGACGGTAATCGTTACATTGATTATGTTGGCTCTTGGGGGCCTATGATCATGGGCCATAATCACCCTGCAATTAAACAAGCTGTACACGAAGCTGTAGAAAATGGCCTTAGCTATGGCGCACCAACTGAAGCCGAAATATTAATGGCTGAAAAAGTAAAAGAGCTAGTTCCATCAATCGAAAAAGTACGCATGGTTAGCTCAGGCACTGAAGCAACAATGAGTGCAATTCGTTTAGCACGTGGCTTTACCGGTCGCGATAAAATATTAAAATTTGAAGGTTGTTACCACGGTCACGCTGACTCGTTATTAGTTAAGGCAGGTTCTGGTGCGCTAACAATGGGTGTGCCTAATTCTCCAGGTATTCCTGAAGACTTTGCTAAGCATACACTTACAGTTTCGTTTAATAATCTAGATGAAGTAAAAGCTATTTTTGCAAAATACGCAGACGAAATTGCCTGCATTATTGTAGAGCCAGTAGCCGGTAACATGAACTGTATTCCACCAGTGCCTGGCTTTTTAGAAGGTTTGCGTGATGTGTGTGACGAATATAAATCAGTACTTATTTTTGATGAAGTAATGACAGGCTTTCGTGTTGCACTTGGCGGTGCACAAGCTTATTACAACATTAAACCAGATCTTACGTGTTTAGGTAAAGTAATTGGCGGCGGCATGCCAGTTGGCGCGTTTGGTGGTAAAACTGAAATAATGGATTACATTGCGCCTGTAGGACCAGTTTACCAAGCTGGTACTCTTTCTGGTAACCCTATTGCAATGGCTGCAGGTTTAAAATCACTTGAGCTATTAAGTGAGCCTGGCCTTCACGATAAGTTAGAAGCTATTTCAAAAGCAATTTGTGAAGGCTTTGAAGCTGGTGCTAAAAAAGCCGGTGTTGCGCTAACAACTAACTATGCGGGCGGCATGTATGGATTCTTTTTTACTGATGCTGAAAAAGTAACGACATACAAGCAAGCAACTGAGTGTGACCTAGAGCGCTTCAAACGTTTTTTCCACCTCATGCTTGAAGAAGGCGTTTACCTTGCCCCATCAGCATTTGAGGCTGGTTTTGTATGTGCTGCGCATACTGAGCAAGAAGTAAAAGACACAATAGCGGCAGCGGAACGCTCGTTTGCTAAACTTTAAGCTAAAAATTACTATTTATACATTTGTAACCACTTGTTTTTAAGTATGTAATTAAGACTAAAGATTGAAAAAAGCCCGAAAGGGCTTTTTTTATTTGTAGTGTACTATAAATGAATGATAATTAAGCATAACAAGGTCTATTCACCTTTACTCTATTACAAAAAATACAAGAGAGCCTTATGTCAGGATTACGCCAATTTTCTTTTCCCGCTATCCAGCTAATGGCAAACTTAAAATACAAAACTAAAATCAGCTTAATGTTTGGAATTTTACTCGTTCCTCTATCACTTAGTTTGTTTTTTTTAGTCTCGTTATTAAGTGAAAGTATTACTGTTTCAAAAATGCAACAGCAAGGCTTAAAAGGCTACAGAGCTATACTTTCAAATCAAATGCAGGGAGATACGAATCAAAATATAAAAATAGCTCGCTCACTCGGCTTTGACATAAAAGACACACAAGCAAATGAAGTACTTGAACTTGTTTCTATTCAATCAAATCTAGCCTTAGACAGTCAGTTAGCAAGCGCTTATGTAAACCGCTCTTTAGTCACGCCAATTCCTGCACTTATAATGCAAATAAACTCAACAGCGCAAAGCGCTAATACTGTTTTAGCTAGTAACCGTTTTACGCCCGATACGTTTATAGCACTTTCAAATTTTAATAAGTCACTTCCTTTATACGAAAAACAACTCGATAAAATACTCAATGTAGCCACCAATGCAGATAAATCAGTAAACAAAGCGCTCATGCCTCCTTTAACTAGTTTACACAGTGCTGTGGGTGCATTTAAAAACGCGATAGATGAAAAACTACTTGAGCCAGACGATATTCTATTAACTCAATCAGAATTTACTAAACTAACAAACAATGTTCACAGCAGTATTAATCAACTTGTTAGTAAGAGCATTCCAACCCTTGAGAGCCTTATTGAGGCAAAACTACAAACTCAACAGTGGACACGAAATCTTGTTTTAGCTGCTTCATTGATCAGTTTGCTATTTGCATTTTATTTGATGATTGGTTTTTATTTTGCAGTTGTTGATACCATTAATCGCTTTGCTGATGCCGCTAATAGAGCCGCGAATGGCGACTTAAATGCCACTATCGATTCGAGCACTAATGATGAAATGGGAATTATTGCATCGCGCTACAATGCATTACTTAATGCATTTTCACATTTATTATTTGATGTTAAAGCAAGTACAGAAGAGCTATGCGACGCAACTAAATCGCTATCACATGCGAGTAGCGAAACAAGCAATGATGTTTCAAAACAGCAAATTCGAGTCAATGCCATTTATAATGCACTAAGCGATATGGCTCAAAACGCACTTGCAGTTGAAGAGTCAGCGCATCAAGCTACGCTTACCGCACAAAATGCTGCAGTTCATGTGAAACAAGGTTCAGATAATACAATGGAGCTTGCTAAATATATGCAAGACCTCCAAATTGAATTTGCAGAGAGCCAACAAGCGCTCGATAAACTAGCACAAGATAGCCAAGAAATTAGCAAAGTAAGTAAAGGGATCAGTGAAATAGCCGATCAAACAAACTTGCTTGCACTTAATGCCGCTATTGAAGCCGCGCGAGCCGGCGAGCATGGCCGTGGATTTGCCGTTGTAGCTGATGAGGTAAGAACACTTGCTCAGCGTACACAAACACAAACCCAAGAAATACATCAAATTATTAGCTCTTTACAACAAGCATCTGACGACACCCAGCAAAAAATGCGCTCAAGTGTTGAAAAAATGGAGCAATCAGTAAAAGCAGCCAATCAAACCAATGAAGTATTGCAAAGTGCAGAGCAAAGTATGGGCGATATTAAACATCAAGGTGAAGTAATTGCAGAGCGTGTTAAACAGCAATCAAATGCAACAACACAAGCATTGAATGATTCGCAAGAGGTGAGTAATTTAGCAGATCAAACGCTAACATCGGCTCAATCAACGCTACAAGATGCACAGCAATTAAGTCGCTTATCTAATGATTTAACCAAATCAATGCAGTTTTTTAAATCTTAAGCGTTAAAAAACAAGTAATTTTAAAATAAAAAACCCTTCTATTCAGAAGGGTTTTTAGTAGAGGTAATTAGTAATATCAGAAGCGAGCTTCGATACCTAATCGAACATAACGCGGGGTTTGCCAAGAGTACGCAGCATCATGATAAGCATTTACTTCGCCTTCATTTTGCTCATAGTGCTCATTCAACGACGACTCAGTTTGTGAGTTGAAAATGTTAAAGACATTAACAGATGCTCTCATATCAATATCTGAGATAGTAAAGTCGTAAGCGGCAGATAAATCTAAGTTAAATACCCAAGGTGTACGACCATTCGTGCCACGGCTGTGCTTCTCATAGATTTTTTCATCTTGCTCACACTCGCCATTGCTGTTTGTATCAGGGCATTCGTTAGTGTAGATGTAAAAAGTATCTCCCCAACCACCGTTTAAATTTGGATCATTTGACGGATAACCTTGACCAAATAAGCTTTTAGGACGACCACTTTGTAAGGTTGCATTCCAGCCAACGGTTAGATCCTCCATAGGCTCCCAGCTACCAAAGAACTTAAAGGTATGGCGTCTATCATTAGGTTGATAGCCTTGTGAACCATCCATAACAGCAGGGAAGTCAAAGTCTTGAGTAATACCAGCATCTGCTTGACCAATATCTGATTTAACAGCGCCTTCAAAGTTACCAACACTTCTAGCCCATGTATAGCCAAACTGGTAACGAATAGTATCAGCCTTGTAATCTAAGCTAAACTCAACTGCTGTATACTCATTATTTGCTTTAGGTAAGCCTATCGTATCCGCCGAATAAGTAGTTAACGAACCACTATCTGGAACTCCGTCATTATCAAAAGATGAATCCCCCCAATCTGTACCATTCCAATAGTAACCATCGCTGTACCAACTAGAAGAGTCACCTGGGTTTATCATTACACAGTATGGGTATGCATATCGTCCACAGTAATCATCTAGTGCAGTTGCAACTTCACGGTAAATACCTTTTACACCAACTGTATATTCATCATTTAAGGCTTGCTGTATACCTATAATATATTCATCTTTAGAAAATGGTTCCGCCTCTTGAGCTTGGAAAATATCTTTTTCAGGTATTACAGGCACGCCACTTACTTGCTGTGAGTTTTGAGCTCCGCCACTCCCAAGCGTGTCCGCAAGTGGTGATAGCCCTGTAGGGGCACCAGTTTGTGAATCAACACCAGTATAAGTATAAGCTGTCGTGATATCACTAACACCAGATGCAGCTCTAAAAATAGTGTTATTAGCAACTGGTAAGTAATAACGCCCATATGTACCATATACCTTAGTATCGCCAGTACCCGTAGGATCCCACGTAAAACCTAATCTAGGAGCTATATCCGTTTCAAAACTAGTTAATAGTTTACCGGTAGTACCCCAGCTATCAAATTCATCAATACGTAGGCCAACTTTTACAGAGAAATCATCAGTTACTTGCCACTGATCTTCAATGTAGTAAGCGGTTAATTCTGATTCAAAACTACCACCACCATCGAAGATACGATCCTCTACATAATCAAGCGCAGCTCCTGTATTATTTGTCAATGCACCGTTATCAGCTTGCCAACTACCATTATCCGCTAAAGTTCTGTAGTCATAACTATGCCCGCCAATTGGGCTACTTACATTTTCTGACTTACGCTCTTGATAATCTATACCAAATGTTATTTCATGATCATTCCAGACATACTCGACATCTAAGCGGTATTGTGTGTTTTCATCATTATTAGCACCAAAACTACCACCTGCGCCACAACCTGTAATTGGGTTAGCTGTGCCGCGTGAATCTGTAATTGAAGGACAAACTAAGTTCTCAGATTGTGTTTCATACTCTGTCTTAATATTACCAGCCATTGCCGTCACTACTAAGTTTTCAGTTAACACACCTGTGTAGCTTAAACTTTGCGCTTCACCACCACGCTTGAGAAGAGCGCCATCAATACGATCTCCAACTGTCCCATTATCATATTCATAAACAGAGCGCTCAATATCACGACGGTTAGAGTACGCAAAGTAGCTTAATCTGTGGTTTTCATTAATATCCCAATCAAGCTTACCACCCCAGAATAAATTATCACCACCAGAAGCTGATTCGTTGCGGTATTGATCATTTGGCGAGAACTCATCTCCACCCCAAGTATATGTAGATTCTGTATCCCTTGGGTTTATCAAGCCGTAGAAAAACAGTGTATCTTCGATTAGTGGACCACCAGCAGAAAACGTTACATCAGTTTTGCTATCTGAATCTAGGCTTTCATCTCTGAAAATTTGGCCAGCGCCATTATTACCACGAGAGATGCTGCCCTCTTCTTGTAAAGAGTCAGGTTGAAATTGTACGACTGCCGCAAATTCCCACTCATTTGTACCACTTTTAGTAGTTGTATTAATAGTACCACCGGTTGCACGACCAAACTTCGCGGAATAACCGCCTGTTTTAACTTGAAATTGGTCGTAAAATTCGAAAGGTACTTCACCACAACCAAGACCTTGGCGAGTATTAGTAACTTCTAACCCGTTTATATAACATGCATTTTCAGCAACCGATGAACCACCAAAAGAAGCGGTGTTTCCAAATGCACTATCACCTTTAACCGCTCCTGGCGCTAATAGCGCAACAGATGTAAGGTCTCTGTTTATAGGCATACGGTCTATTTCAGCATCAGTAATTACTAACCCCGAATCAGCTGTAGTTAAATCAATTGAAGATATACGAGCACCTAATACTTGGATTACTTCAGGCCCAGAGTCACTAACTTGAGCTAAATCAAAACTGGCTCTTGCATTTGCTCCTAACGAAACTCGAACGTTATCTTCTGCAACAACAGCACCATTTTTTATAATTTGTATTTGATAACTACCAGAAGGTAAAGATGCAAAACGAAAAGATCCATCATCAGAAATACTTAGTGTTCTTTCTAACCCTGTTGCTGGGTTTTTGACTTTTACTGTATACCCTGCAGTAGTAGAAATATTATTAATAGACCCTACAACATCAGATGCAGCTGCTGGGAGAGTAACCCCGAGAGAAGCAAGAACCGCTATTGCTGTAAGATTTTTTTTGAATATATTTTTCATATTCTTATCCCTGTAAAGTTTATAATTATTTTAGCACTTTAAACAAAATGCATACAGAGAGTAACAAAAGAGTACAAATTGTAAATATGTTAATTAATCCAAGATAAAATTAAAATTAAAAACAAATAAAAACAAACACTTAAAATGATTTTAGCGTATTTATTTGTATAATATAAAAATTTAAAGTGTTAATTTAAAGAAATAAAAAAAGAATATCAACCAGCAATAATTTAAATAACCGCAACGTAAACAAAATATTTACAAAAGCTTTTTTTAATCTCGAATAATGCTATTTAAAAATTAGTTATACTCACTAATTTTTAAATAATTTCTAAAAAATATGGTAATAAAACCAATTAAAATTTATTTAATTACTAATTCGAACTGCTAGATAGTTAAGCTAAATATAATAAAAACCGCTGAGTTAGCGGTTTTATTATTAAGGGCTCTGTTTTATTAACGAATACATTGTGGCCTAGGCTCGAACTCACTCGCCCTAAGCGGTAGCTGAATCACCTTGCCACATCCTGGTGGTGCCTGCTTACCCGTTTGTTCATTTACAAATGCCCAGCGTATTGATGGTGGACGCGTATCAGCTATTGCTTGTGGGTTAAGTGGTTTTAAGTAACGAATATATGCTTCTAATGCGCCTACGCTACCTGTTAAACCAGTGCTTTTGTTGTCATCTCGACCAAGCCACGCAACAGTCACTGTATTTTGATCAAAGCCTGCAAACCAACTATCACGTAAATCGTTGCTGGTCCCTGTTTTACCAGCGAGCTGGATTGACGGAAAGTGTAAATTTAAGCGTTTAGCAGTGCCATCTTTCGTTACGCGTTTCATTGCGTATTTGGTCATATACATTGCAGATTTATCAAAACGAGGCTCTGCATTTACTTTATGCTTATAAAGTACTTTACCAACAGAGTCAGTTAATGCCGAAATTGCAGTGAGCTTTTTATATTCGCCATCTGCAGCAATTGTTGTATAAAGCTGAGCCACTTCAAAACTCGACATTTCAACAGCCCCTAAAAGCAGCGATGGGTATTCGTCTATCGCCCCTGTTGCGCCTAAACCTTTCAATGTATTTACTACTTTATCAACACCTACATCGAGGCCTAAATTAACCGCTGGGATATTTATACTGTTACTAAATGCTTTATAAAGTGGAATTGCACCACGGTATTGGTGGTCAAAATTTTCTGGTTGCCACACTTTACCTTGCTCATTTGTGACCTGTACTGGCGAGTCATCAAGCAAAGTAGCTAAATTATAATGTGGCAATTGCAGTGCGGTTAAATACACGGCAGGTTTTACAAGCGAGCCTATATTACGTTTTGTGTCTAAAACACGGTTAAATCCTGAATATCGAACATCGCGACCAGCAATAAGTGCAGAAACACCGCCTTTTTCTACATTAACAGAGATCATGGCTGCTTCTAGTTTTTCAGTTCTAGGGCGATTTTCCAAGTACGGTAAACTCTTTTCAATCGACTCTTCCATTGCTGTTTGCTTTTGCAAGTCAAAATAAGTAAATACTCTTACGCCTGCATCAAGTGTTTGCTGATCAGGTAATAATTCATTTAACTCTCTGTTTACTAGCTCTAAATAGCCTGGGTATGATTTTTGTAAACTGGCTTTCATTGGCGCAATATCAATTGGGCGATTAAGCGATGCACGGTACTCTTTTGTGCTAAGTAACTTATTTTCGACCATTAGACGCAGCACTAAGTCCCTGCGCTCCATTGTGCGCTCTTTATAACGACGTGGGTTGTAATAAGATGGGCCTTTAACCATTGCCACCAGCAGAGCAATTTGATCGTACTCAAGCTCGTCTACAGGCTTTGAAAAGTAAAAGTCAGAAGCAAGCCCCATACCATGGATACCTTGGTTGTATGACTGCCCTAGGTATACCTCATTTAAGTAAGCTTCTAATATCTGATCTTTTGAATAGCGATAATCTAAAATAAGGGCAATAAAGGCCTCATTTATTTTTCGTACTAAAGAACGCTCACGCGTGAGGTAAATATTTTTAGCTAATTGCTGAGTAAGCGTACTGCCACCTTGAACGGTGCGTCCCGCTTTAATATTTGAATAAAGCGCACGTAAAATAGAAAACACCGACACACCATGGTGATCATAAAAATCACGGTCTTCAACTACCAGTAGCGTATCTTTAAGCATGGCTGGGAACTTATCTAGCGGTACAAATTCTCTATCTTGTTTAGAGTCGTTGCCAATTCGCGCTATTTGCACAGGTTCTAGGCGAGCAGAGTTTAAACGCCTGCCGAACTTATCTTTAATAGTCGCAACTTTTTGCCCTGCAAAACGAAGTTCAATAATATGTGATTCTTCAAGGCCATCATAAAATTCAAAATCACGGCGATAAATCTTGATGCTATCTGCTGTTTTAACAAACTGCCCTGTTCTGCTTAATCTATTAACAGATGAATAATGTAGACGCTCTAACTCAAACACAACTTCTTGGCTTGATAAAAATTGCCCCGGATAGAACTCCATAGAACGAGCATACACTTGCGCTGGAAGTTGCCATTTATTACCTTCAAATATACGTGTAGTTTTTGAATCTAAATAAATGAAATACATTGCCATTGCAATAAAAACAGCCAAGCTGAATTTCCAAAACACTGACCATGTTTTTCTCATAAAAGAGCGTTTAACAGTGGGATTCACTGTTTTTTTACTACCCTTTGATGTGCTTTTTTTTGTCGTGCTTGACGATTTACTAGCACGTTTAGCTGCAGGTTTGCTGGTAGGTGTTTTTTTATTGTCGGCCATTTAAGTGTAATTTATTCCAAGGGTTATTCACGAGTGTGAGCTTAGCATATTGGGCATATCCTAACATCCGAAAAGTTAACCCCCCCTGAAACAAAAAAAGCCCTACCGAAGTAGGGCTTTATGTAAACACACTATTATTTAAATAAACTATTAGCTATTTCTAACAGAAACAAACTCTGGGTAGGCTTCAATACCACAATCGTGTTGATCCATACCGTTTAGTTCTTCCTCTTCAGTTACTCGTATACCCATTGTTTTGTTAAGCACAGTCCAAACAATAAATGATGCTACAAATACAAAGGCAAGAATACACACTAAACCAATTAACTGATTGACAAAGCTTGCATCACCATTGGTTAGCGGTACTAACATAATACCTAATGCACCACACACACCGTGTACAGAGATAGCACCTACTGGATCGTCAATCTTAACTTTATCAAGTGCTATAATGCTAAACACAACTAATGAGCCACCAAGTAAACCTAGTAAACATGCCATTAATGGAGAAGGTGAAAGTGGGTCAGCAGTAATTACAACTAAACCTGCTAATGCACCGTTTAATACCATGGTTAAATCTGATTTGCCCCAAAGTATCTTACATACAAACAGTGCAGCAATAGCACCCATTGCAGCAGCTGCATTAGTATTAAGTAATATTTGACCTACCGCAGTTGCGTTTTCTTTATCCGAAAGTAGTAATTGAGAACCACCGTTAAAACCAAACCAACCCATCCATAAAATAAATGTACCTAGTGTAGCAAGTGGTAAGTTTGAACCTGGAATTGGGTATATTTCACCGTTTTTACCATATTTTCCTTTACGAGCACCTAGGATTAGTACACCCGCTAGTGCAGCAGCTGCACCTGCGCCATGTACAATTGCAGAACCTGCAAAATCTACAAAGCCCATTTCAGATAAGAAACCACCACCCCATGTCCAGTAACCTTCAATAGGGTAAATAAAACCAGTTAGTACTACAGCAAAGCCAAGGAAAGCCCATAGCTTCATACGCTCAGCAACTGCACCCGATACAATCGACATAGCCGTTGCAACAAATACTACTTGGAAGAAAAAATCAGATTCTAAAGAATGGTCAGCATCAGCAGCTTGTGTGCCAATTAAAGCGCCTATTGAAGGAATAAAACCACCTTCGGCATTGTCTACATACATAATGTTGTAGCCAACTAATAAAAACATCGTACATGCAATTGAATACAGCGCGACATTTTTAGTTAAAATTTCAGCTGTGTTTTTAGAGCGAACTAAGCCCGCTTCTAACATGGCAAAACCTGCTGCCATCCACATTACTAATATACCTGATATTAAAAAATAGAAGGTATCGAGTGAAAACTTTAGTTCTATTATTGTATTTTCCATGAGACCCCCTTAAATTGCTTCTTCGTCAAGTTCGCCAGTACGGATACGAACAATTTGATCTAAGTCGTACACGAAAATTTTCCCATCACCGATTTTACCTGTTGATGCAATTTTAGTAATTGCTTCAACAACGCGTTGACAATTTTCAGTACGAGTTGCAATTTCAAGTTTGATCTTAGGAATAAAATCTACTTGGTATTCTGCACCACGATATAACTCAGTATGACCTCGTTGACGTCCAAAACCTTTAACATCAACTACTGTCATCCCCTCAATTCCTAAATCAGCGAGTGCTTCACGCACGTCGTCTAATTTAAATGGTTTTATGATTGCACTAATCATTTTCATAGCGGCCCCCTCGGACTCTTTATTGTTATCCTGTTGGGTTAAACAATCCAACCTTTGTGCCACTATTTTTATATTTTTTAAAACAATAAGTTAGTGAAAAACAGAAACTAAATAACAAAAAAAACGCACCAATTAGGTGCGTTAATTTAACAAGTTATCTACATTGGTGCGTGCAATATATTAATTGCATGCTTAGCTTTATATAACAGAGCTATACCACGCAGTTTCTTCCTTGGTTTTTAGCTTCGTATAATGCTTTGTCAGCAACACGCATTGCCTGCGTCAAGCTAGTGTCTTGAAAGTCTGCCAAGCCTATACTTGTAGTAATTTTAATTGATTTATCGCTGATAGAAAAATCGTAACTAGCCAGCTTTTTTCTAAATGCTTCAAAGTATTCACGACCACGTTCAAGCTCTATCTCAGGTAATATTATGGCAAACTCTTCTCCACCAACCCGTGCAACTGTAAACTTTGAAAACGTAGTGCGGATTAATGAACCAACCTGCTTTAAAGCCTGATCGCCACCCTCATGGCCTAATGTATCGTTAATATTTTTGAAAAAATCGATATCTAACAATGCGAGAGTATTTTTCTGGTTTTTACTTTTAAGGAGCTTTTCTGCATATTGATAAAAATAGCGTCGATTATGAAGCCCTGTTAAATGATCCCTATGCGCGCTTTCTTTAATATCTGAAATTAACGATAGTTGCTCCATTGTTTGAAGTACTCGACAATGAAACTCCTCATTCATAAATGGCTTTGTTAAAAAGTCATTGGCGCCATATTTAATAAATCGCGCTGATAGGCCATGTTTCCCCGCGCCCGACAAGCCAATAATTGCTAAGTCGTCTCGGCCTCTAAAGTTACGTACCGCTTTAACAAGTTCAAAGCCATCCATAGAAGGCATAGCGTAGTCGGTCATAAGTAGCTTTATATCAGGATTAGCTTTTAATATTTCGAGTGCTTGTTGTCCATCGTGGGCATCTGTCACATCAAACAATTGCTTTTCAAGCATTTGCTTCATTAACGAGCGGCTCAGTAATGAATCATCTGCTACTAATGCTTTACAACCTTGGTTTCTTAGCAATTGCGCAACGAGTTTAACGGCGTAATGGTAAGAGTCGCGATTATCTTTAATAACATAATCAACGACACCTAATTCAAGCATTTGTTGGCGCTTGTACTCATCTATTTTTGAGGTTAAAACAACCGTAGGAATCTTTTTAGATAAAGTATATTTTGCGACTTCACCGTGAGGAGCATCTGGCAAGGTTAAATCAACTAACGCAAGCGTGTAGTCGTATTTTTCTACGTAAGTGGCACATTCAGCTAAAGACCAAGCAAAATCGATTGCCACATCAAGGTATTGTGCAGTTAAGTGGCGAAGTACCTGCTGCACTACTTTACTGTCTTCAACCACTAATACTCTTTGCATAAAGCTTCTCTTTACCTTTAATTAGTTTTACCACAAAACGACAAATACCACGCAATTACTGCAATAGCATTAGTCATAAACATCCGGTGTAGAGTGCACTTATGTGCTTGAAAGCGTAATCCGTTAGATTTTTTGGTGATAGCCTGTATAAAAAATCAATACAAGTAGGCCGCAATATACCTGAATTTTGCAATTAACTAAATAAAGAAAGTAAATCCAAAATAACTATAAAAGCGATTAATACGCGCCTTTCAATGTATTAATACCTTACTTAACCAGTATTATCGGCCACTAGTCTCAATACTTTTGTTATTTAACTCATTTTTATCTTTAATGATGTATCAACAATAATAAGGACACCTAATGAAGCTTAGTCGTATTATCAGTTTACCGATAACCGTTATTGCATTAATAATTAGTACAAGCACGCTTGCCGATAATCAACGTCGTATTGATGTAGACAGCAAAGTAGTTACCCAACATAAGGCTAAAATTAATGGCCAGCGTTTTAGTTATACCGTAGCTACAGGCACACAACCTGTATGGGATGATAAAGGCGACGCGGTTGCTACACTACAATACACCTACTACACACGTGACAAAGTTGACGACAGGACAGCTCGCCCATTACTTATTTCATTTAATGGCGGGCCGGGTTCGGCTTCTGTATGGATGCATCTTGCTTATACTGGCCCTCGCGTATTAAAAATTGATGACGAAGGCTATCCAATTCAACCTTATGGCGTAAAAGACAACCCATATTCTGTACTTGACATTGCCGATATTGTTTACGTAAACCCGGTAAATACTGGCTATTCTCGCGTACTTGAAAACGAAAAAGGCGAACTGCCTTCCAAAGCAAAACAAAAAGAGTTATTTTTTGGTGTTAATGCCGATATTAAATACCTTGCTGAGTGGTTAAATACTTTTGTAAATAGAGCACAGCGCTGGCGCTCGCCTAAATTTTTAATTGGTGAAAGCTACGGTACAACACGTGTATCTGGACTCGCTCATGAGCTTCAAAACAGTCAGTGGATGTACATAAACGGTGTTGTTCTCGTATCACCTACTGACATTGGTATTAAGCGCGACGGCCCGATTAAAGCCGCTAACCGCCTACCTTACTTTGCAGCGACTGCTTGGTATCACAAAGCACTTAACGCCGATTTACAAGCTAAAGATCTTGATGAGTTATTACCTGAAGTTGAAGAGTTTACTGTAAATGAGTTAATCCCTGCGCTTGCTAAAGGTGGCTTTATTAATGCTGATGAGAAGCGACGCATAATTACAAAAATGGCGCACTACGCAGGCTTATCAGAAAAGTTTGTTGAACAAAATAACTTAGATATTCCAACTCAGTTTTTCTGGAAAGAGCTACTACGTGAACGTGGTAAAACTGTAGGCCGCTTAGATTCTCGTTATTTAGGAATAGATAAACGAAGCGCAGGTGAATCCCCAGACTACTGGGCTGAACTTACCTCTTGGTTACACTCTTTCACTCCTGCAATTAATCACTACTTACGTGAAGAGTTAAACTATAAAACTGATGTAAAATATAACTTATTTGGTAATGTCCATCCATGGGATAGAACCGGTAATAATACAGGCGAAAACCTACGTTTAGCAATGGCACAAAACCCTTACTTAAACGTGATGATCCAATCAGGATACTTTGATGGCGCAACCAATTACTTTGACGCTAAATATACGTTATGGCAATTAGACTCAAGCGGTAAAATGAAAGACCGTTTGAGCTTTAAAGGCTACAGAAGCGGACACATGATGTACCTTCGCCACGCTGATTTAGAAAGCTCTAATAACGATTTACGTGACTTTATACAGCACGCTTTACCCAAAAAAGGGCAAGCGGCTAAATACTAAAATACCTAAAACAAAAAATGGCTCTTTAAGAGCCATTTTTTATGTGCGTTTTTCATATCGTAAACAATAGCTTTTAAGTTGTGTGACTACAGCGTTAAAGCGCTCTTCCAGCTGCTGTATATATTCATTTTTAACTGTTTCGTTTTCTGCCTGTGTTTCTATCTGCTGGCATATATTTGCCAACTCAATAGCCCCAACAGACTTTGAAGACGACTTTAATGCATGAGCCTGAAAAGCTAAATCAACATAGTTTTTACTTTTAGCATACGCGTTAGCTAATTTAATTTGCTCCCCTGCTGTTTGTAAAAACGCATTAAATACCATGCAATGTACGCTAGGATCATCACCAAGCATTGCTTTTAGTAGCGTAATATCTAATTGATCAAAACTATCTGAAGCTATATTTTCACCATCTGATTTTTCTGAACGTGTATTGACCATAGTTTGAGAATGCTCCATCAATAACGACTTTAATTTAACAAGCTCAATAGGCTTTGTTAAAAAGCCATTCATTCCACAACTATAGCAATTATCTATGTTGTTTTTGGTAATGTTGGCCGTAATTGCAATTATAATCAGTTCATCAAAATGAGTGTTTTCTCGTATTTTTTTGGCTAACCCTAACCCATCGAGTAAGGGCATTTGAATGTCGGTTAGTAAAATATCAAAGCGTTTATTTTGTATGGCCTCCCAAGCTTGCTCACCGTTACTTACAAAAGTAGAGCACACTCCAAGCATAGTTAATTGCTGTTTTAACACTTGCTGATTTGTAACTTGATCTTCTGCCACTAAAACCTCAAGCGTAGGAAGCGTTACCGCATTTAAGCTTTGCTGTGTTATTTGAGGGGCTTGCACTTGTGCTGGCAAGTCAGTTTGATCAAAACTGTTAAAGTTTAGCGTAAAACAAGAACCTTTGTGCTGCTCGCTTTGTGCGCTCAAAGACCCTTGCATACGCTCTACCAGCTGCTTAGTTATCACTAAACCAATACCGGTTCCATTTACTTTACTGGTTTCAGCGCCTAAGCGGTCAAAAGGTTTAAATAGGCGAGAAATATCATCTGGAGAAAATCCGCATCCGGTATCTATTACATCTATTTCGCATTGTTTATTACTTAACACCCGACAATTAATATTAATGCTGCCATTTAGTTTGTTGTATTTAATCGCATTTGAAAGCAAGTTAAGCATCACTTGTTTAAAGCGGCGCTGATCAATATAAATACTCAACCCTTCTAAGGACTCAAAACCGTGAGTTTGCAGTGTTATTGATTGCCCTTTAATTAGCTCAGTGACAAGCTTTACTGACTCTTCTAATATGCTTTTAATAGGCACATAAGAAAAACTAAACTGCATATTACCCGACTCAATAGCTGTTAAATCAAGCACATCGTCTATGAGTAATAGTAAATGCTCTCCAGCTTGATAAATGCTTTTCGCGTTTTCTTTTTGTACTTTATTAGCACTCTCATCATATCCATACAGCTGGGCTAAGCCTAAAATTGCATTTAATGGAGTTCTTAATTCGTGGCTCATACTGGCCATAAAATCTGACTTTGCTTTACTTGCAGACTCAGCTTGAATTCGTAATGCATTTAATTTTTGATGGTTATTCGCAACCTCATCAACCATATTATTAAATGCATTTATTACACTGCCCACTTCATTTTGTTGTTGTTTATCTATATGGCAATCAAAGTCGCCTTTGGCTAAACGTGAAAACCCAAGTTTTAGCGTCCTCAAAGGCGATGTAACCCTGTAATCCACCAGCCAAGCTAAACCTATAAAAACGATAACTAAAATAATAAATTGTATATATATTAAGGTGTAATGAAGTTTTGAAGATTCGTTAATTTCATTCGTAAAATTAACAACCAAGCTAATATTAGCCAGCGGTTTGTCTAAAAATACCACCTGTTGAGATAACAGCATGTCGCCGTTTTCATTTGCTCCAACCCAATTCTCAAGCGGATACAATTGGTTTTTTGAATCAACGTCAACAATTTTAATACTTTTCCAATTAGGGCGAGTTTGAAGTTGACTGTCTATTTCTTCATATAGCTCTGCATATTGCCTAGTTAACAACGGAGTCGTTATAGAAGTCGATAACTGCGCTAAAGAACGCTGAGCAGCCTTTGAAAGGCCATCGTTTACCCAACGCGCTTGTTCAGGTAATGCGTAAAACATAAAAAGACATGCCATAAGCAAGCCACAAAGCAATACAACAATAAAGCTTTGCGCCCTTAAACTACGAAACCCTCTAATTTTCAACATAAAATGAGCGCAAGCCCCACTGAGTTAACTGCTGATACTCTGCTAAAGTTGCAATACTAGGTTTAATAATTGGGATACCTGCAAGTAAATGTTTATGCTCTGGGCTTTGCCCTATATCTAAAATAGCTTGTTGCACTTTTAACTGTATTGCAGGATCAACCCTTGGATGGGCTACAATTGGGTGGCGACTAATTTCACGCGTTTTATAAAGAATTTTGAGTTTATTTTGTAAGCTTTCTGGTTGTTGTTTAAATGTGCCCATTACACCACCGCCCGCCATTGTTGAGTGCAGTGCTACATTTAAATATACCGATGGATGAGTTTGGACATATACAGGCTTTATTGTTAGCCCGTATAACAATGCTAAATCAGCTCTCATTAATAATGACGCACCTAATGCGTTAGGTGCAGGGAATGCTATTTCAGCGCCCTCTAGTTGGCTTAAATTATCAATATCACTGTCTTTGTTTACGAGCAAAATACCTTGCAGCTTTCGCCCTGCATCTTTTATTAATGGTAAATATCCCTGTTTTTCGTATGCTACAACACTATGCCATGGGTTCATGTATGCAAAGTCGTACTCGCCATTAGCAAAGGCTTTTTCAAATACAGGAATAGACTCAACTGTAATTAGCTTTATTGTTATTCCCGTTTGCTTACTTACTTGCTTTAACAAAGGTTGCCAAATAGTATTTAGCTTTTGCGGCTCGTATTGCGGCACTACACCAAAGGTATATTCTTGAGCTAATAAGAATGAGCTGTGTATCAAACATAATATAGCCACTAAATACTTCATCAATTCTCCAAATAATAGCGTGTCATTATTGCTTAAGCGTAGTTAAAGACTACTCAACACACCATTAAATTATTATATATTCGATATTTAGCATTGACCTGCTTTGATTACAGGTGGTTTTGGAGTGTATTTTTTATCTGTGAGCATATGATGCAAGTTCATAAATGTGGTGTAAGTACTTTTCAATCCGACCTTATTGCTTAGCCAAGTAGGTATTGCCCCATCAGGCAAAGCATATACTTGGTACTCAATATCAAGGCGGCCTTTGTCCTCACTCAGTAGCCAGCGTGCATTTAAAGTAGTAATTCTTATAACGCCATTGTTTTTGGGCTGCTTATTAGGGCGAGCCTTAATAAGCAATTGGCTTTTATTTGCAGTCAACTGTGAATAACAAGAATAAGTAATGCTATCTCTATCTCTAATAGGCCAAGGAGAATTAAAATAACTGTACACTAAATTTTCTGATGGGCTTATGTGCTTAATAACCTTTACCTGAGATATATTTTCGAGCCATTGGGGTGCGGCATCGGTATCACTAAGTAATTCTAAAAACTCATTGGTGGATACGCCTTTCACGCTCATCTGCGCTTTTACTTCAAAGGTATTATCACTGTGGCTTTGATAATACACACTTACGCCATTTTTGTTTTTATACAAATGCCATATGGGCTCAGCGTAAGTGTTAAAACTAACTAATAAAAAAATAACGAATAAACACTTTTGCAACTGAATTTTATTACAAAAGCGCATCATTTATTTTTGCCAGTAAGGTTCTATGTCAAGTGAAGCAAGGCGACTTTGCTCCATGGCACTGACCAAATATTCAGACTTTTGTTCAAGCCATGACTGGATTTTTGCAAGCTGTTCGTCCTCTTGCCCTGCACATAATTGCTTTAAATACTCAAGCGTACTTAATTCATAAATACCATGAGAAATATCAAGCCAAGGCAATCTAAACTCTAGGCGTTCTTCTTTATCAAATAACGATCCTAAACAGTTACCGCTCAGTAGGCTATTTTCAAGCTGAGTTCGTAGGTTTAAATACGAAGCGACATCGAGTGTTTGCTCCTTTGGAAGCAACTCGTGCAGGTTTTTCCAGTCTTTATTGAAAAGCCTATTGGCAATAGACGACACATTTTGCTCAGCCGCTTGAAGCTCTGCTTGCCCCCAGTCTTTACGCCATTGCTTATCGATTAACCAGGTAGTTAACGATAGTAATAAACGATTATAACGTGCGCTGTGAAACAGTGCATTTATATCGTCAATGCTTGGCTGTAACTCTTTTAAGTCTCCAATGACTTGAGCAAGTGCTGGCGCCGCATTAATTTTTTTATAAAAAGCATGGCGTTTAGACGTGTACGTTTTTAATTGAATCGCGTTTTCTACCCACGCTAATTCACTTAATAACCATTTAAGTTCGGTACGTAAGTGCTCTGTACTTTCTTTAGATACTATATCGTCGTATAGCCAAAAAGTATGGCGGATTAAACTGATGCCGTCAGTTACGCGTTTAAGTGTTTTTAAACTTGGCTTATCGAAATAGCATTGCTCGTGCTTTTGTACAAAGCGAATGCCAAAGTTCATGGCTTCAACTAAAGCACGCTCTTGAGTAGTCGACTTTGGTAATTGTACAAAACCAATAGATTTGCTTGGCATTAAAGGTTTTTCATCAGCAAGTCGATAACCACGCGCGGCCTTAGAATACAAACCTAAGCGTATGCAGTTTTGGCTAACTAGTATATCTGCAAATGCAAACAGCTCATTACGACTGCCCTCAACTAGCTCAATTTCTAGCTCGCTAATAATTTCAATTTTACCCGAAGCCGCAATTTCACCTTTATCGAGTACGACTTCAATTTTAGCGCCACTTTCGGTTTCAATTAACCAAGTACGACGAATGAAGTTAGTACTAAATATTGGATACAAGTTTTTTGAGATGGCGCTTATTTGCATGCCATGAGGCCAAATATCAGCATCAAACGCCATTAAATTAGGGCGGCTTGATTCAATTGGTAAATTGTACTCTGGACGTTGGTGTAAACCACCTACCACTTCACCTGCAAGCTTTATAGTTTGCTCGCATTCGCTGTCAGAACAACGCGTTCGAAAGCCTATATCAAGCGCTCTAAGCTCTCTGCTTGGCGTATCGTAGTATGCATTTTGTAAGCTGCGAGACGGTTTATTCTTCACCGTTTTTGCAAATTGAGTAATTAACGAGGGGATCAGTGGAATAACGGCATCTGATACCAAAAATTTCAGTTCTATCTCAGTATCCATTCGGTTTGCGGATTACCTTTAAAATAAATAAGTGCTCAAAATAAACAAAGCGCCTTAACAATGCAAATTTTTTAACCTTATTTTAGGGCTTGATGGCCTTTGTGGATTAAAATTCGTTCTATCTAGGAGCAATTTAATCATAGCGTGAGGCTTGTAACCTAGTGGACTCGATAACTACTCCTGCGTTACCGTACTGGGTTACAATATCAGTCTTGCTATTGATCTATTTAATCCATACTATCTAACTACTTATGTGAAATAAAAATCACGTTCATAACGGACGCAGTTAGATCAACAAGGTAGATAAATGCTAAAACATTGTTTATTAGGGCTACTTTTAACAGCCACCACATTCATGAGTTATGCACAAGAAGCACAACCTGCAAATTCAACGAATGCAAACACCGCTTATATTATCGATAATCTATACACTTTTATGCGCTCTGGGGCGAGTAAAAATTATCGACTACTCGGCTCTGTAGATGCTGGAACAAAGTTAACCTTGTTATCAAATGAAGAAAACGGCTTTATAAAAATTAAAGATGATAAAGACCGCGAAGGCTGGATAGAAACTAAGTTTATTACTAAAACAGCGGGCTTACACCAACAGTACAAAACACTAAGTAGCGAAATGAGCACTATGCAAGAAAAGCTACGCCAAGCTCAAATAGAACTTCCACAGCTACAAGAACAAAACCAAACTTTAACAGATCAAAATCTGCAGTTATCTGCTCAAATTACTAAGCTTAAAACAACGCTAGAGCAAGAGCGCACTCAAAAAGAAGCTGCTAGCTCAAAAGAGAAACGCCAGCTACTTACTTACGGTGGTGCTATTGCGTTTTTAGGCCTGTTTTTAGGTATTATATTAACGATAGTGCTGTCACGTCGTAAGCGCTACGAAGGTTGGGCGTAAAGCTCCATCCAACTAAATACAAAAAAGCCGCTTTACAGCGGCTTTTTATTCTCTGTACTTTCATGCAGTTCGAGTTTTGGTGCACTCATACCTTTGAGCAACCGACCAAATATATCAGCGCCGGTAATAATGCGTTTCACATCGCTCCACACTAATACCACATCGTGATCAATGGCCCCATCAAACGATTTATCTAAAGAATGATTAGCCCGTATTTTTAAAATCACTTCACTTAAACGCATCGCTTCATCAGCAACAATTATAGGTCTGTGACAATAGTGATAAGGGTCAAACGTATCTGGCTCAAATAACGCTGATCTTAAAAAGCCGTCAGCATCTACCACTAATAAAGGCCAACCGTCTTCATTGGTAATGATCACCCAGTTATAACCTGACTTATGTAGTTTGCGTAAAAACTCATTATCAGTTGTTAATGTAAGGTCTGGGAAAATAGGCAAATCAAGCTTAGTAGGCAAAGCAATAATAGAGTCTGGATCAATTACCTCACCCTCTTTGGTTACGCTTATTTCATCTAAGCTAAAAAAGTTAAGTGCGCCTATTCCCTCAACATGTTGAACATCAGCTTCTTCAGCCTCTATGTGTTTGCGAATAATACCTCTGAGCTCACTTTCAGCAAAGTACGTAATCCCCTCTTTGCCTAACCATGCATCGAGTATTAAAGCCGTTGGCTTAGCAACTATATAAAACAGAATCTGATAAAACTTAATTAACGGCGAAAGTAGGCTCGCCATTTTTAACGCATTACGCGAAAAATAAGCCTGTGGTGTTATTTCACCAATAATAGTAATTGCGATAGTTGAGAATAAAAACGAACTTGCGCCCATTAATACCGAATCAGAAAGTAGTGTAAGTAGTACGTTAATACCTACGTTACCCCACAAAATAGTCGACAATAAAAAATTAGAGTCGTTTCGAAGGGCCATGACTTTTATGGCCGCCTCGTTCCCTTTTGCACTTTCCATTTCAAGCTGAAGCCTACTTAGTGAAAAAAACGCTAAGTTTAAGCCCGAAAATATTGCCGATTGTGAAATACACAAAGCAATTGCACACCAAATCATGACTTCAAAGGTCATTGTATTTTCCTGTTAGTAATACCAATTCACTTAATTAAGCGAATTGGTATAAGGCTTATAAAAGCAATAAACTGCCTAAACCTAAAAAGGTAACAAACCCAACAATATCGGTAACGGTAGTTAAAATTACCGAACCAGATAACGCAGGATCAATTTTCATTTTGTCTAAAATAGACGGAATAACAACACCTGCTAGTGACGCGGCCACTAAATTCAATAATATGGCTACCGTAATCGTAATACTAAGCATTAAGTCGTTAAACCATAAAAAGGTAAGTAGGCCGATTACAAACGCCCATACCAAGCCATTTACAGCGCCAACACGCAGCTCTTTTTTAAGCAACGCATTACGGTTTGAATCTGTAACCTGTCCAAGCGCTAAACCTCGCACAATAACGGTTAATGTTTGACTACCTGCAATTCCCCCCATAGAAGCGACCACTGGCATTAATACCGCTAGTGCTACAACTTGTTCTATCGTTGCGCCAAATAAACCGATAAACCACGACGCTAAAAAGGCAGTAGCTAAATTAATACCTAACCATATGCCACGGTTTTTAGCACTTTTTCGCACACTTGCGAACAGGTCTTCGTCTTCACGTAAACCACCGGCTTTAGCGGCTGCTTCATCAGCAATTTCTTGTCGTAATTCATAAGCAGAGGCAATGGTTAATCGCCCAAGTAATTTGTTATCAACATTAACCACTGGCAGTGCCATTTTTTCACTGTGGATCACCACTTCTGCCGCTTCATATAAATCATCATCAGCATGGAGCGATGAAAAGTCATGATTTGCCAATGTCATTAAGTTATCGGTGTCGCTGGCTTTTATTAAATCATTTACCGCAACCTCACCTATTAAACTACCCTTGCGGCTTACTAAATAAATAACTTCACTGTATTGCGGTAAACCTTTGTGTAGCAATTTTTTAGCACCACCGGCTGTTAGCTTCTCCGATACTTTTAAAAAGTCAAAACCTAACCAGTGACCTAATTGCTCTGGCGGGTATTGCTGCGCTAAATCATATTGTTTGGTTTGCGCTTCATCGAGTTGCTTTTTTGCATACTCAACAAATCGCTCTGGTATAACTTCTTCAAGTTCCAGTAGCTCTTCTACATTAACTTCATCAAGAAGTTTAAAAGCCTCAGTGTCTTCTAGCGTTTGTAGCAACCACAAACAACTATCTTCACTTAAATTAACAAAAATTTCGTGTTGCGTGTCTTCATCAAGCAACTGCCAAATTTCAAGTCGTTGCTCTTTTGGTATCGCCTCAAAAAGTAATGACAGGTGCTCTGTTGAAAGCGTTAACTGCGCATCTGCTAATAATTTATTTTTGCGTTCTGTTGTATCGCATTGCAATAAATCATTTATGAGCTGTGGAAGTTGGTCTACCGGATACTCAATCATCTTAAAACCTTAAAATTTAAAAGCGCACATTATTTATAGTCTACTTGAACAATAAAAAATTGCAGAAAAAACGTGAACTTATTAAGCATGCGCAAGCTATTTTTGCGCATTGTATGGGCAAACTAAATGCAGTACTAATATTTATTTTAAAAAATTAAAAAAACAGTAAAAGGAATTATTTTTGAGGGATTAAACAACAAGTAAACAAACTAAAGGGATTACTTATAATAAAAAAATCCCATATTAGCTAGGCTAATATGGGCAAAATCACACAATGAATTAGGTGTTTTTAAATTACGGTTTATGCTTTAAATTAAAGTCTATCAGTAATATTTCGTACTAAGTCAGAATCTACAAATTGAGTAATAAGTGCAGTGCCCCACGCATAGCCACGCTGTATTGGGTAACCTTTAAAAATCCAGCGTTTACGCACGTGATTAAAGCGCTCTAAATAGTCTTGCTTTTTTTGTGGCAGAGGCTGCTCACCCAATTTATTCCATGCTTTATATACGCCTGACATGTCAGATCCTCGCATAAAGCGTTGCAACCAACGTGGAAAACGAGAAAAGCTAATAGTGGACTGAAAATCAATAAAGTAAGGTTTACCGTCTGCGCCGCATAAAATATTACCCATATTACGCAAGTCTAAATGCACGATGCCTTTGCGATGCATTTTTGCTACTTGACGCTCAAGCTCACTAAAAAAGTTAACAGGTAGTGTTTTGTCTTCATGAATTAAAGCGCGCAGTGGCGTGCCTTCAATATAGTTATAAGCAACCGCTATCGGCGACAATCTACAAAAGCGGTTAGCAACTGCATCAAGCTCTGCTAAACGGCTCAACCCTTTATACTCTTGATTTACCGACATTCGTGCAAATGTTTTGCGGATAAACCAAGGGCTTTGGCTAAAATCTTTAACGATTAAATCAAATTCATTATCTTTATATCGATACACAATCGCGTTAGCAAAACGTCCCTTATGGACAACACTTAAGTGATGTTGCATAAAAGTATGTTCTGGAAATTGCTGTTGTAATTGTACTAACAAATTATTTTCAATCATAACAAACCTAACAAGATGATAACTTTAATTGCCTAGGCAACTATATTATCAAAGTTAGATTCTGCGCACAATCAGATCAACTAATTAGCACGCTAACTTTCTATTGAAACAGTATCGCTATTTTATTGATAATCTACTTTTGGGGGGAGTCTGGCAGTGAATCAAGATTATTTATAGCTTTGAATAGTAAGTCGATTATTTGGTTTTTTTCTGGCTCTGAAAAACCACTTAATGCTTGCGCATAGACTTCGTTCACTACAGGCATAATTTCAGGACAAAGAGCTTTACCTTTTTCACTTAAACACAAAATAGTTGAGCGCTTATCAAGCTCACATTGCGTTTTAATAATGAGTCCTTTTTCTTCAAGTCGGTTTAATAAGCGGCTCATAGCGCCACGATCATAAACCATATATTCGCAAAGTCCTGCAAGCGTATTAACCGACTCTCTCGCAAGTAGTACAACCACAATATATTGCGCAGAAGTTAAGTCCATAGGAAGTAACTTGGCATCAACATGAATGGCTAATCTCGAACGTAAAAAAGAGACTAAACGCCCCAAATCTTGCTCTGGCGCTAACTCTTCTCGAGTACAACGTTTAATTGATGGCATGTTTTGCATGGTTATTCCACTGTATAAGTATATTTGCATGCTGATAGACCTTAACGCATACAAAAAATTCAATAATTTTTATAAAAAATCGCCCACAAAAATAAAGCCGCTATTAGCTGTCTCTTGATCACAAGTCTGACTCAAGAGATTTTGCTAAATCGTAGCCTTCCAGGATGGCTTGTAACTTAAGCCATCCTTGCCAT